>CAYHCN010000228.1:0-3928 GCA_964354945.1 uncultured Eubacteriales bacterium | reverse complement strand
CCCGATGGCCGAGCTTCTCACCGTCCAGAACGCCGTCGCCCTGCTCACGCTGACGATCCTCGAGATCGTCCTCGGCGTGGACAACATCATCTTCTTGGCTATCGTCACGCAGGACGTGCCAAAGGACCGGCAGAACTTCGTGCGACGCCTCGGGCTGGGCCTTGCACTCATCGGGCGCATCGTCATGGTCCTGGGCGTGACGTGGCTTCTCGGCCTTGAGACCACGCTGTTCTCGCTCTTTGGCCACGATTTCAGCATCAAGGACATCATCCTGCTCGCCGGCGGCCTGTTCCTGACCTACAAGGCGGTCACCGAGATCTACAAGACCACCGAGCTCCGCGAGGAGGGCGAGGCCGAGGAAGAGCGCCCTCTCTCGAAGGGGACTATGGCTGGCGTCATCGCCCAGATCGTCGTGGTCGACATGATCTTCGCCATCGACTCCGTGCTCACCGCCGTCGGCCTGACATCCGAGACGACACTCATCATCATCGCCATGACCATCGCGATCGGCGTGATGATGTTCTTCGCGACTCCGCTGTCGGACTTCATCCACAAGCACCCCTCGCTCAAGGTGCTCGCACTCGCGTTTCTCGTGCTGGTAGGAGTACTGCTCCTCGCCGAGTCGTTCGGCCAGGAGATCGACCGCAACTACGTGTACTTCTCGATCCTGTTCGCGCTGGCGATCGAGGCGCTCAACTTCCGCAGGCAGGCGAACCTTCAGAAGAAGGGCTACGTCGAGGGCTCGGGCGGCATCTGAGCGCCGGTACCTGCCCGGCGCGTTCCTCGGCTACGATGTCGCAGAAGCACGTTCGGACGCGGCGCCCATGCGCTCGCCCGGAAGGGAGCCCATGGCTGACGACAAGATGCTGATCGGTCGTGCGCGCGAGATCCTCGCAGAGTCGCCGCGCTGGCTGTTGCTCGGTGGTATCGCAGGGTTCCTGCTGCTCGGGGCAGTCGGCGGGCTCATGGTCATCAGTGCCGCGTACACCCTCACCATCGGCGTCACACTGCCGACGCTCATCGCGATCATCGTAGGCGCGACGGTGGTCCCGCTCGTGGACAAGCTCGAGCAACGCGGGGTCAAGCGGGTCATCGGGGCCCCGATGGTCATGGTTCTTCTCGCGGCCGTGGTTATCGCCGCCGCGATCGCGGTCGTGAAGGGCCTGATCGCCCAATGGCCCGCAATCTCGCAACAGATCCAGAGCGGATTCGCAGCTCTAGGCGATTCGCTGAGCGAGCAGAACGTCCCGCCCGAAACGGTCGCCTCGATCGAGAAGGCCGTTCGAGATGCAGTGCCGAGCATCGCTCAGGGCATCGGCGCAATCCTCGGCGGCAGCGTGTCGAGCATCGCCATGTTCCTCTTCGGGGTGTTCATCGCGTTCTACGTGCTCTTCTACATCCTGAAGGACTACGGGGTCCTCTCGGCCTGGGCAGGGTCGCATCTCGGTCTCCCCAAGGACGTCGGCGTCGGCATCATCGACGACGGGGCTCGTTCGCTACGCGGCTACTTCAAGGGCCAGACGGTCGTGGCGGCCACGAACACCGTCGTGATCGTGGCCGGTCTGCTGCTGTTCAACGTGCCGCTGGTCGGACCGATTGCAATTGTGACGTTCGTGTTCGCCTACATCCCCTACCTCGGCGCGATCATCTCGGGCACGTTCGCCGTCCTCATCGCGCTGAGCTCTGGTGGCGTGCCTGCGGCGCTGGGAATCCTCGTCGTGGTCCTGGTCAGCCAGAACCTGGTGCAGACGCCCGTCTCCAACTGGGCCGTAGGGGGGCAGCTGAACCTGCATCCGGTCGCGGTGCTCCTCGTGACCATGCTGGGTGGCGTGATCGCGGGTGCCCTGGGCGCCACCCTCGCCGCTCCGCTGACCTCGGTCTCGGTCCAAACGGGCCGACGCCTGAAGGACTTGCGCGAAAGCTCTACAACGCCCACCGCCGAGCGAACGGCCGGCGCTGAGGACTCACCGCAATGACCGCCCCTCACGAGGGAGAGAGCGCCATGAACCAGACGCCCCGCCGAATGCTAGGCCTGATCCTGCTCGTCGCTGTCGGTCTTCTGGCGATACAGGGCTGCTCGCCGGCCCCAAAGGGCGGTACCGGCGGCGATCTCGAGAACATCCCGTGGAAGCTCTCGTCGTACTCAGTGAACGGCGTCATGACTGAAGTCCCTAGGACCGCTGGCGTCTACGCTGAGTTCAAGGACGGCAAGGTGGACGGCCAGGCCGTGAACTCCTACAGCGGCACCTACGAGGCGAAGGACGACGGCACCCTCTCCATCGGTCAGATCCAGTCGACGCTCATGGCCGGTCCGCCCGAGCTGATGGCCGTCGAGACGGCATACTTCGCAGCACTCCAGAAGACCGCCTCGTACACCTCGGACGGCTCGAAGCTCACGCTGTTCGACGCCGACGGCAAGGAACTGCTCGTCTTCCTCAAGAGCGAGGTCAGCCTCATCGGGTCGTGGACGGTGACGGGCTACAACAACGGCAAGCAGGCGGTGGTCTCGGTCATCTCGACAAGCACGCTCTCGATGGACTTCGGCGAGGGCGGAGCACTCACCGGCAGCGGAGGTGTGAACAACTACACCGCGAAGTACGAGACGACGGGCAGCGGGGAGATCACGATCAGCGAAGTCGCCTCGACGAAGATGGCCGGGCCCGAGGATCTGATGGCGCAGGAGCAGCAGTTCTTCGCCGCGCTGTCCGCATCGAAGACCTACCAGCTGCGCGGCGAGACGCTCGAGATGCGCGACCTTTCCGGCGCGCTGCAGGTCACAGCGAAGCGGGGGAAGTAGCGCGCAGCGGGCTCGGGTCGCCTACGCGCCCGGATCCTCGTCCGCATAGTGCGCCGCGAGAGCGGCCGCGAGCGACCCCATCGTGGCTTCGGCGGCCTCGACGTCGGCGTGGAAGCCGCGCTTCTCGAGCGCCCGGGTGGTGACCGGACCGATGCTCGCGACGACGAGGTGCTCCATCTGCCCCGAGGGGTCGAGGCCGGCATCTGCCAAGCGCTCGACGAAGTGGCGCACGGTCGAGCCGCTGGTGAACGTGACTGCGTCGACGCCGCCGGCACGGAGCCGCTCCACGACCGCAGGATCCGGCTCGGCGGGAACGGTGCGGTAGACCACGACGACGTCGACCTCGGCGCCGGAGGCCCTCAGCGCGTCGGGAAGAACCTCGCGGGCCTCCTCGGCGCGGGGGATCAGCACTTTCCACCCGGGTCCCGCACCCATCTCGTCGAAGGCCGTGGCGAGTCCCTCGGCACGGGCGTCCTCGGGGACGAGGTCCACCTGCACGCCGATGGCCTCGAGCGTGCGGGCGGTCGACTTGCCTACCGCCGCGACCCACGGCTTGGCCAGCACGTGGACCGGCTCGTCGCCGGTGACGGCACTGGCGCGGTTCAGGAACTCGGCGACGGCGTTGGCCGACGTGAACACGACCCAGTCGTAGTCCTCGATGCGGCGTGCAGCTTCGTCGGCGGGGGTCCAGTTCTCCGGCGGCACGATGTCGATGACCGGGAAGGCCACGACCTCCGCCCCCAGCGCCTCGAGCGGTTCGGCGAGCGATGCCGCTTGATCGTGACGGCGCGTGACGATGACCGAGCGACCCTCGAGAGGCCCTGCAGTGCCGGTATCGCCGCGGGTCTCTTCGTCGCTCACGATCGCCTCCGGTGGGCCAGCGGTCCTGAGTGCCCGCCTCGGGGGCGGTCACCCGGTCCAGCATCAGGAGTGAGTCAGGTCTTGAGGAGCCCGTCCACGTCGTCGGCGTCGCGGATCTCGGCGAGGATCTCGCCCGCGCCGAGACGCAGGAGTCTTTCGACCATCGCCTCGCCCAGCGCTTCGGGCTCGCCGGCATCCCCGCACAGCTGCTCGCGGACGATGTGGGTGCCGTCGACCGAGCCCACCATCGCATCCATCACCAGCGTGTCG
>CAYHCN010000227.1:0-3947 GCA_964354945.1 uncultured Eubacteriales bacterium | reverse complement strand
GAACCCTGCTCGTAGGTCATCGAGTCGGGCATCGCGAGCACGCCGCGATCGGTCTGCAGCGCCGGCACCCGCACGTACTCCGAGAAGCCGCCGGGGTCGAAGTTGGTGGTGTGAAGGGTGTGACACGCGGTGTGGTCGCCCGCCAGGCAGTACCGGCACGTGTTGCAGGGGACGTGGTGGGACACGACAACGCGCTCGCCCTGGGCGAGCCAGGTCACGCCCTCGCCCACCTCGACCACGTCGCCAGCGACTTCGTGACCGAGAACGATCGGCGCCTTGGGCACGCGATACCACTCCATGACGTCGGAACCACAGATACCGGACGCCTTGATGTGGACGACGCACTCACCGGGGCCGGCGGTCGGCCGCGGCCGCTCCTCGATACGGATATCCGAGTTGTTGTGGTAGACGGCGACGCGCATCAGCGTTTCTCGCTCGCGGCGCTAGATCTTGCGGGAGTCGTCGAAGCCGCGGCTCTTGGGCTTGCGCCGCTCGCGACGCTTCTCCTTCGACCGCTCCTCTTTGTAGACATCGTAGGCCTCGTCGACCTTCGCGCCGCCATGGACCACGGCGTTGACCGCCTTGATCATCCCCAGCGGCGAGTCGCTCTGGAAGATGTTGCGGCCCATGTCGACGCCTGACGCACCGCGCGAGATCGCGTTGTGGGTCATCTCGAGCGCGTCGCGCTCAGGCAGCTTCTTGCCGCCGGCCATGACGACCGGCACCGGGCACGTCCCGGTGATCCGCTCGAAGTCGTCCTCGACGTAGTACGTCTTGACGATGTGCGCGCCCATCTCAGCGGCGATGCGAGTGGCGAGTGCCAGGTAGCGGGCGTCGCGGACCATGTCCTTGCCCACGGCGGTCACCGCGATGACCGGAATCCCGTACCGCTCGCCGAGATCGACGAGAGTGGCAAGGTTCGCGATCGTCTGGTGCTGATGGGGTGACCCCACGAAGATCGACAGGGCCATGCCCGCCGCGTTGAGCCGGATGACCTCGTCGATATCGGTGATGATGGTCTCGTTGGAGAGATCGTCGTCGAGCACGCTGTTGGCCCCCGACACGCGCAGCACGATCGGCGTGTTCACGGTGGAGGGGATCTCGGCTCGTAGCATGCCACGCGTCAGCATGAGCGTGTCGGCGTACGGCGCGAGCGGAACGATGCTCTCGGACATGCACTCCAGGCCCGATGTCGGACCGAGGAAGTAGCCGTGGTCGACGGCAAGCATCACGGTCCGGTTGTCCTCGGGACGGATGATGCGTGACAGGCGGTTCTCAAGACCCCATGACATGGTGGTGACCTCCCGGCGCGGTCATGTGAAGGAGGACGCCTCCGCAGCCAGCGGAAACGTCCTCACGCAGGCGATTCATACTAGCAGAGCGGGGCAGTATCCTGTGAGGACGACGACCACGACAGGAGACGCCCATGACTCCCACCGACGAGACACTCGTTCCCACCTCTGAGGACCTCGACCAGTCCCGCCGAGAGACCCGCGCTGCGTTCGAGAACCGTGCCCTCATGTACGCCTACATCTTCGACGAGCTCGCTGCCGAGATCGGCGAGGAGCGAGCGACCGAGATCATGAAGCGGGCCATTCGCAGACGTGGCGTGGAGGTCGGCGAGAAGTACCGCGACGCTGCGGGCGCTGGCGACTTGACCGAGGTCGCGCGCATCTTCGTGGAAGGCTCTCCTGCGCAGGGCTCGCTTTTCGAGCCGGGCGTCGAAGAGGAGCCTGCCGAAGGACGCCTCGTACTGCGAATGACAGGCTGCCCGCTGGTCGAGGCGTGGGAGGCGGCGGGGTACGACGCAGGCCAGGTCGATCACCTCTGCGAGATCGCGGCCGAGGTCGATCACGGCACCTTCGAGGGCGCCGGCCTCGAACTCGTGTTCCTGGAGCGCCAGCCCGAACCCGGCGGTTCGCGCTGTCTTCTGGAACTTAAGGTCCCCGCTGCACCCGCCGAGCGACCCGGAACCGACGAGGTCTAGCCGAGGTGGACGAAGCGCGCTTCCCCGAATACGAGCTCCCCGAAAGCGATCGCGCATTGCTCGCCGAGTGCGACGTCGACACGTTCAGGAGCACGGGCCCAGGCGGCCAGGGCGTCAACACGACGGACAGCGCGGTGAGACTGCGCCATCGCCCGACGGGAATTGTCGTGACGTGCCGGCGGGAGCGCAGCCAGCACCTCAACAAGAGCGCGTGCCTCAAACGCCTACGACTGCGGATCCAAGACGCCCAGGCCGTGCGACCCGAGCGCAAGCCGACCAAGAAGTCGCGCGCAGCGGAACAGCGACGCCTCGATGCGAAGCGCCGACTCGCTCAGCGCAAGCGCTCGAGGCGCGCCGTGCCCGACGACGAGTAGTCGACCCCGGAGCCGGGGCGGTTCTTGTACAGGAACGCCATCGGATCGACGAACCCGTAGGTCTGGTCGGTGATGGGCGTGTAGCCCCGCCAGATCGAATCGTCCTCGAGAGTCCCGCCCGGATGGATGGCGAAGTGGAGGTGGCTCGGCCGGTAGTCGTTCAGGCGAGCCAGCCGTTGCCCTGCTTCGACATGGTCGCCCTCGGCGACGGCGATGTCGGTCACGTGACCGTAGAGCGCGAGGAACTCGGCTCCCCGACTCGTGCGGTGACTGATCAGCACTGCGGACCCGCGGCTGCTCTTTGACCCGTAGATGTCGCGCTGGATCTCGACGACTGTGCCCGCGGAGATGGCGTGGACACTAGTCCCCACGGGGGCACGAAAGTCACG
Source organism: uncultured Eubacteriales bacterium (assembly GCA_964354945.1). GTDB lineage: Bacteria > Actinomycetota > Coriobacteriia > Anaerosomatales > CAVXGS01 > CAVXGS01. The sequence goes on along the minus strand of CAYHCN010000227.1, from coordinate 1,197 downwards.
CCCCAGGTGATACTCCTTGTAGCCGACGTTGTAGTCGAGCCAGCCGAGGTAACCGCCGTGGTACTCCGTACCCGTGGGCCAGTGCCATTCGTTCATCCCAGGGTTCGAGCCGCCGCGCACGAGCAGCTCCGACCACGCGCCCGTGGCAGAGATCGCCATCCAGAGCAGGGTCACGACAAAGATCGGGACGATGAGGTACCTGCGGCGCATGCGCTCGAGCGCCTCCGGCTTCGGTGGCTTGCGACGTTCCTATTGTGTACCCGACCGCAGTGCCAGCGATAGTCACGCCAGCGCGGGAACGTGCACGGGGAACCGGCTGGACCCGCAAGACACGCGATCGGCCGGATCTCAGCCGTCGGTCGGTCGAGCCCCGTCGGTGACGAGCAGGACAACGTTGTCGAGCACCTCGACCAGCCCGGGATCGGCGTCGTATCGGTGGACTGCGTCCTTGCGGTCCTTCCACCGGATGGTGCCGCCCGCACTCTGCATGAGCATCGGCGCGTGTCCCGGGAAGATTGCGACCTCGCTTCCCTGCTCGAAGCGCTCCTCCCTGCGCCGGAACACGATCTCGGCGACATCCTCCTCGAGGACCTTCCGACCCCTGCGCGTGATGATCTCGAGGGAGAGCATCACCGCTCGCCTCCAGCGCCGGACGACACTAGCGACGGTGGCGTCTCGGCACCGGTGGTCACCGGCTTGGGCTTGATGGGCCCGGACGTGAGATCGACGGCCTCTTTCGCGGCGTCGAGAGCGTCTGCGAGCGTACCGACCATGAAAAACGCCTGCTCGGGTACTGTGTCGCAGTCCCCCCGGCAGATGGCCTCGAACCCGTCGAGGGTGTCGCGCAGCGGAACGTAGACGCCGGGGATCCCGGTGAACTGCTCGGCGACGAAGAAGGGCTGCGAGAGGAACTTCTCTATGCGGCGGGCTCGGGTGACGACGGTCTTGTCTTCCTCCGACAGCTCCTCGACACCGAGAATCGCGATGAGGTCCTGCAGCGCGCCATAGCGCTGGAGGTAGGACCGCACGTCGCGAACGATGCGTACGTGGCGCTCACCCACCACCCACGGTTCCAGGATCTGCGAGGACGACTGCAGCGGGTCGATAGCGGGATACAGGCCCTTGTCGGCGACCCGACGCGACAGGACGACAGACGCGTCGAGGTGCGAGAAGATCGCCGCGGGACCGGGGTCGGCC
>CAYHCN010000226.1:0-3959 GCA_964354945.1 uncultured Eubacteriales bacterium | reverse complement strand
TGCACTGCAGCGCCATGTCCTTGAACGCGCTCGTGGGACCGTGCCACAGCTCGAGCACGTGCATGTCCGCCGAGACCTCCACGACCGGTGCAATGCGCTCGTCGGTCCACTGTGCGCCGTACGCCTGCTGCATCAGCGTGTCGATACGCTCGCTGCGGATGTCCACGCCGAAGCGGTCGAAGATGGCCGCCGCGCGCCGCCAGTAGGGCAGCTCGGCGAAGGCGAGGATCTCCGGCAGCGAGAGCTTGGGCAGCGTCTCGGGGACGAACAGCCCGCCACCCGGCGCGATGCCTGTGATGACCGCCTCGGTGAACGTGGGCTTGGGCCCGGCGATCAGGCCGCGCGTGTCGAGGTAGCGGGTGGGGTTCTTCATGCGGGCATGGTAGCAGAGGGGAGGTGCGTCAGAGCGCGCGCGCAGGCGGCGGCACGACGAAGGTCGCCACCAGCGTCGTGCCTTCCTCGGTGGCCACCAGATTCTGGTGAATCCAAGACCCCATTCCGGGCTCACGACACTCTGGGGCAACGCGGGCACGCCGTGCGGTATATGCTCGAGACGCACCAGCCTCAATGCCGGGAGATGGGCCGTGGCAGCTTTGTCGGACGGTCTGAGCGCATTCTGGGCTACAACGGTCGACGAGCTGCTCGGAGAGCTCGTCTCGACGCCGGCGGGGCTCTCAGGGTCCGAGGCTGCTTCCCGTCTGGCGTCGATCGGCCCCAACACGCTCGCGCCGAGCGAGCGAGCCAAGGGCGCACGGCTGCTTCTAGCCCAGTTCAAGAGCCCCATCATCCTCATCCTGATCGGCGCGACGCTGGTCGCGCTCGTGCTCGGCGACGTCACCGACTCGCTGATCATCCTCGCCATCGTGCTCGCCAGCGGCCTGCTCTCCTTCTTCCAGGAGCACAGTGCGGGACGGGCGGTTGATGAGCTCGTCTCCCAGGTCCGCGTCACCGCGCACGTGCTGCGCGACGGCGGCGAGACGCAGGTACCAGTTGAAACGGTCGTGCCGGGCGATGTCGTGTTGCTGGCCCCGGGGTCGGTAGTCCCTGGAGACTGCCGCGTCCTCACCGCCGATCGACTTCTGGTCGACGAGGCGGCCCTGACCGGCGAGTCGTACCCCCGCGCGAAGTCCCCCGAGCCGGTCGATGCCGCCGCACCGCCCTCTGACCGCTCCAGCGCGCTGTTCATGGGAACACACGTGCTCAGCGGCGACGGCGTCGCCGTGGTCGTGTTCACGGGCGCGCGCACCGAGTTCGGGCGCCTTTCTGAGCACGTGGGCACTCCGGACGTCACCACGGGCTTCGAGCGAGGCACCACCCGCTTCGGCCTGCTGCTCGTTCGCGCGATGGTGGTGCTTGTGACCGCGGTGTTCGCAGTGAACCTGATCCTGCATCGGCCGGTGGTCGACTCCGTACTGTTCTCGCTGGCGCTGGCGGTGGGCATTACGCCCCAGCTCCTTCCGGCGATCGTGGCCGTGAGCCTCTCGAAGGGCGCTCGGCGAATGGCTGCCGAGAAGGTGATCGTGCGCCGTCTCGACGCGATCGAGGATTTCGGGTCGATGACCACGCTGTGCACCGACAAGACCGGGACCATCACCGTTGGCACCGTGGCGCTCGACTCGGCGGTCGATCTGGAGTGCGCACCGAGTCCCGAAGTGCTTCGCCTGGCTCGACTCAATGCCGGTCTGCAGCGTGGCTTCCCCAACCCGCTCGACCTCGCGATCTCTCAGGATGGGCTGCCAGATCCGTCAGCGACAGCGCTGTGCGAGATACCCTACGACTTCACCCGGAAGCGACTGAGCGTTCTTGTCGGCGACCGCGGCCAGAACCTGCTCATCACAAAGGGCGCCCTCGCATCCATCCTCCAGATCTGCGCGCGCGCCGAGATCGGCGGGCGCATCGCGAGCCTCGAGGATGCGCGGCGCGACGTCGAACAGCGGTTCGAGGAACTCAGCGCCAAGGGGCTACGGGTCCTCGGCATCGCGACGCGGCTGATGCCCGGACCCGAGAAGGTGTGCGTCGACGACGAGGCGGACATGGTGTTGCGGGGCTTCCTCACGTTCGCCGACCCCGCGAAGCCCACCGCTGCCGAGGCGATCCGCGACCTCGAGCAGCTCGGCGTGGTCGTCTGTGTCGTGACGGGGGACAACCGTCTTGCCGCGCGACACACCGCAGGGATCGTCGGCCTTCCGGTGGAGACCGTGCTGACAGGCGCCGACATCGAGCTCGTGTCCGACGGAGAGCTCCCGCGCGCCCTGGAGGGAGTCCGCGTCTTCGCGGAAGTGGAGCCCATCCACAAGGAGCGGATCGTTCGAGCCCTGCGGGCAGCCGGGGAGACGGTAGGGTTCCTCGGCGACGGCATCAACGACGCCGCCGCGCTTCACGCCGCCGACGTCGGCATCTCAGTCGATACTGCGGTCGACATCGCGAAGCAGACGGCGGCGGTCCTACTTCTCGACAAGAGCCTCGATGTCGTGGCGGACGGTATCCGTCTGGGGCGACAGACGTTCGCCAACACGCTGAAATACATCCGCGTGACCATCAGCGCCAACTTCGGCAACGTGTTGAGCATGGCCGCGGCATCAGTCGTTCTGCCGTTCCTGCCCTTGCTGCCGAGGCAGATCCTCCTGCTCAACTTCATGTCCGACGTGCCGGCCACCACGATCTCCACCGACGAAGTCGACCCCGAGCAGACCGTCAGGCCAGTGAGATGGGACATCGGAGCGATCAGGGACTTCATGATTGTGTTCGGGCTGCTCAGCTCCGTCTTCGACATCCTCACGTTCGTGATCCTACGAGTAGGCTTTCACGCGGGTGCGGAGCTCTTTCGGAGCGGCTGGTTCATCGAATCCACCGCAACCGAGCTCGCTGTGATGCTCGTGCTCCGAACGAACCGGGTGTTCTACCGAAGCCGCCCGAGCTGCCCGTTGCTGATCTCGAGTCTCGCGGTGCTGGCGGTGACCGTCGCGCTGCCGTACTCGTTCCTCGCGGCTCCGCTCGGTCTGGTCGCCGTGCCGCCGCAGCTCCTCGCGACGCTTGCGGTGCTGATCGCCGTCTACGTGTTCGCGAACGAGTTCGTGAAGCAACGCTTCCTGGCGCGACGCGAGAAGCCGAACGCACGCTCGTAGCCGCCGCGCTACTCCTCGCCCGCGCCGGTTTCGTTCTCGGGCGCCTCGGGCGCGAGCTCGCGAACCTTGCCGAGCGCGGTCCACCGCCCCGGCTCGACGAACGCCACCGGCACCGCGGGGATCCCGCCCCACAGGCGGGGCCGCAGCCAGCCCTGCGTGTCGAGGGTGTCGCCGGGCTTTGGCGAGACGACGTTGCGGTCGACCGGGAGCACGAGCAGACCCTCGGCCTCGAGGTCGCCGACGAGGGCCTCGTCACCCCAGTCGCGCAGCCTGCGCCCCCCGCCGTACTCGACGAACCGGCCCGACCAGCCCCACGAGGTGAGGCCCACACCGGCTGCCGCGCCGATGATGCCGTCCTCGGTGCCGCCGTGTCCGGACAGATGGGCACCCTCGGCCGCAGTCATCGCGTCGGCCTGCGTGACCACCTCGATCGCTGCCCGGCGTCCGAAGACCTCGAGCACCGCGAGGGTGGGGGAGTCCTCGGCGACGACGCAGAGGCCCGGGTCCGAGCCCTCGATGGCGTGGCGCTCGAGGTGCGCGATGCCACGCGCGATGAGCTCGTCGACGAGGCTCGCATCGGGCGCCTCGACCACCATGCACGCCGAGCTGTTGTGCGACGTGTAGGGAATAGCCGGGTCGACGAGCAACTGCTGCCGTATCACGCCCCACATCGTGCACCCCTCGGGCAGCTCGGCTTCGAACCATCGCGCGAGCTTCCCGGTACCCCTGTCGGCGTCGATCGTGTCGGTATCGTCGAAGCAGACGTAGATGCGCATGACGCCTCTCTCGATGCTCGGGCTGGCGCAGCTTGCGGTCCAGATGGGGATCGGCGAG
>CAYHCN010000225.1:0-4005 GCA_964354945.1 uncultured Eubacteriales bacterium | reverse complement strand
GGCGGCTTGCTGGTGATGTCGTAGGCGACTCGATTGACGCCTTCGACCTCGTTGATGATCCGGTTGCTCATCTTTGCCAGCAAATCGTGTGGCAACCTGGCCCAATCGGCGGTCATTGCATCCGCGGAAGCGACTGCGCGGATGATGATCGGGTGGGCGTAGGTGCGCTCGTCGCCCATCACCCCGACGCTGCGGATGTCCGGCAGCACCGCGAAGTACTGCCACACCTCGCGGTTCTCGTCCCACGCCGATATCTCCTCGCGAACGATCGCGTCGGCACGGCGGAGGAGGTCGAGCTTGTCCTCGGTGATGTCGCCGATGATGCGGACGGCGAGCCCTGGACCGGGGAACGGCTGTCGATGGACGATCTCGTCGGGCAGGCCGAGCTCCGCCCCAACGGCACGGACCTCGTCCTTGAACAGGGTCTTGAGCGGTTCGATGAGGTCGAAGGTCACGCCCTCGGGGAACGGGATCAGGTTGTGGTGGCTCTTGATCTTGGCGGCGTGCTTGTTGCCCGACTCGATGACGTCGGGATACAGCGTGCCCTGCGCGAGCCACTTCACTCCTTCGAGCTTCGTGGCCTCCTCGAAGAACACCTTCCAGAACTCCTCGCCGATGATGCGGCGCTTCTTCTCGGGATCGGTCACCCCGGCGAGCAGTCCCAAGTAGCGGTCCTGCGCCTGCACGTGCACCAGGTTGATGTGGAACTGGTCGCGGAAGACGCGAACGACGTCCTCGGCCTCGTCGAGGCGAAGCATGCCGTGATCGACGAACACGCAGGTCAGCTGGTCGCCGATGGCCCGGTGAAGCAGCGCAGCCACGACGCTCGAGTCGACGCCACCGGAGAGCCCGCATATGACCCTGTCGCTTCCGACCAGCGCGCGGACCTGTTCGACGGTGTCGTCGATTATGTTGACCATCGTCCACAGCGCGGGGATGCCTGCGATGTCGTGGAGGAAGCGCTTGATGATGTCCTGGCCGAACTTGGTGTGGGCGACCTCGGGATGGAATTGGGTCGCGTACAGCCTGCGCTCGGGGTGCTCCATCGCTGCGACGGCAGTGATCGCAGTCTTCGCGGTCACCGAGAACCCCGCGGGGGCCTCACCGACGCTGTCGCGGTGACTCATCCACACCTGCTGGGTCTCGGGCAGCCCCTCGAACAGCTCGCACGCGGGCGTCAGCACGGAGAGCTCGGCGAAGCCGTACTCGCCGATGTCGGTCTGGGGCACCGTGCCGCCCAGCTCGAGGGCCATCAGCTGCATGCCGTAGCAGAACCCGAGGATCGGGATGCCCAGCTCGAAGATCTTCGGGTCCATCCTCGGTGCGCCGTCGGCGTACACGCTCGCCGGGCCGCCGGAAAGGATCAGGGCGGCAGGCTGGCGAGCCGCAACCTCCTCGGCGGCTATGTCGAAGGGCACGATCTCGGAGAACACGCGTGCCTCACGGACGCGGCGCGCGATGAGCTGCGCGTACTGCGCCCCGAAGTCGACGACGAAGACGGTCGGCTGCTGCTCGCGGAGATGGGTCACGTCGAGTGTCTCGCCCGCTCGCGCCTAGCGGCCCATACCGACGCGCTGCTGCTGCTGGAGGACCTTGCCCTCGCTCTGCAACGACGGCGCGACCATGACCTCTGCCTTCTGGAACGTCTTGAGGTTCTCGTAGCCACACGTCGACATCGAGGTACGCAGACCGCCGAACAGGTTCAGCGTTCCATCGTTCTCGTGCGCGGGACCGGTGAGGATCTCCTCGAGCGCAGCGTTCTGACCGGCGAACACGCGGGTTCCGCGGGGAAGCTCGGGGTGGAAGGTCGCCATGCCCCAGTGGAAACCGCGGCCGGGGGCCTCGGCAGCGCGGGCGAGCGGCGAGCCGATCATGACGGCGTCGGCGCCAACGGCGATCGCCTTGGCGATGTCACCACCGGTGCGCATGCCACCGTCGGCGATCACGTGGCTGTACTGGCCGGTCTCGTCGAGGTGGCGCATGCGGGCAGCGGCAGCGTCGGCGATCGCGGTCGCCTGAGGGACGCCGATACCGAGCACGCGGCGCGAGGTGCACGCGTGGCCGGGGCCGACACCCACCAGCACGCCGACTGCGCCGGCGCGCATGAGGTGCAGCGCGCCCTGGTAGCTACAACACCCACCGATGATCGACGGGATATCGAGATCGCGGACGAACGCGTTCAGATCGAGCGGCTTGTCGAAGCTCGACACGTGCTCCGCCGAGACCACCGTGCCCTGGATGATGAGGACGTCGAGGCCCCCGGCGAGCGCGGGCTCGATGTAGCGCTCGACGTTCTGCGGGGTGAGCGACGCGGCAGCGATGACGCCGCCGTCCTTGATCGCTTCGACGCGCTCGGTTATGAGCTCGGCCTTGACCGGCTCCTTGTAGATCTCCTGCATCTCCCGCGTGGCTTCCTCGGGGGCGAGCGACGCGATCTTGTCGAGCATCGGAGCGGGGTCGTCGTAGCGGGTCTGGATGCCCTCGAGATTCAGCACCGCAAGGCCGCCGAGCTTGCCCATGGTCACCGCGAACGCCGGATCGACCACGCCGTCCATCGCCGAGGCGAGGCAGGGCAGGGGGAAGTTGAACGACTTGCCACGGAAAGTGAACTCCCAATGGATGTCCACGTCACGCGGGTCCCGCGTACGCCGCGACGGCACGATCGCGATGTCATCGAATCCGTACGCACGCCGAGCGGTCTTGCCCCGTCCGATCTCGATCTCCATAGGTTCTGAGCGCCTCCTTGACCCGTGTTACACCCTCACGGGTGACGACTTCCCTACTGGTCATGCACTCTCGTACCTGCCCGAAAGCAGGCCGGAATGCAACGAGACCAGGCATCCTCGTGGCCGAGTTAACCGGCACGCTGCCTGGTCCGACTGGGAGCTACGACGAGACGTCCGCGAGGCCTCGCGGACGAGATACTGCGACCCGGTTCCCGACAGTCTAGCCCAGTCGTCTCTGCTAGCATAGGCGCAACCTCCAAGCCCGCGTTCCACCGCCGACGGAGGCGTGATGCTCCCTCCCCGCACGAGCGCGAACGAGCCGCTGCGCATCGCAGTCGTCATACCCGCGTACAACGAGGCCGACCACGTCGGCGAGGTCATCGCCTCGCTGCCGGAGTGGGTCGACGCCGTCTACGTGGTCGACGACCGCAGCACGGATTCGACCGCCGAGGTCGTCGAGTCGGTGCCCGATTCGCGCGTCGCGCTCATCCGCCACGAGCACAACCAGGGCGTTGGCGGTGCGATGGTCACCGGCTACAAGCGGGCGCTGGCCGAGGGCTGCGACGTGATCGTGAAGATGGACGCCGACGGTCAGATGAACCCGGCGAACCTCGAGCGACTGTGCCGCCCGCTTGCCGACAACCTCGCCGACTACGTCAAGGGCAACCGGTTCTACGTGCTCAACGCCAACGAGAGCATGCCCGGTCAGCGCAAGTTCGGCAGCATCGCGCTGTCGTTCATGACCAAGGTCGCCTCGGGCTACTGGCACGTCTTCGACTCGCAGTGCGGCTACACCGCGATCCGGGCGAGCTTCCTGAGGATGATCGATCTCGACCGTATCGCCCGGGACTACTTCTTCGAGAACGACATGCTCATCTGGCTCTCCACCACCGGCGCGCGCGTCGTCGACGTCCCGGTCTCGACGCTGTACGGCAGAGAGGTATCGGACGTCTCCATCGGCAGGGTCATCCTCACCTTCCCGCCTAGGCTGCTCGGGGGGCTGTTCTTCCGGATCATGCGCAGCTACTTCGTCCTGGATTTCGGAGCCATCGGCGGCCTGCTCGCCTCAGGACTGGCGCTGATGGCCTTCGGGCTCGTCTTCGGATCGATCAAGTGGATCCAGGGCAGCAATGCAGGGGTGCCCGCGACCACCGGGACGGTGATGATCGCCGTCCTTCCGCTGATCGTCGGCGTCCAGCTCGTGCTCCAGGCGTTCGCGATGGAAGTGTCCGAGTCGCCCGGCGCCGAGGAGACGCGTCAGGTCGTTCACCAGCTCACG
>CAYHCN010000224.1:0-4060 GCA_964354945.1 uncultured Eubacteriales bacterium | reverse complement strand
AAGTTCAGCGTGCAGCGACTCATCGGAGCCCCTCCCGGCTCCGTCGGCTACGAGGAGGGTGGCCAGCTCACTGAGGCCGTCCGGCGCAGGCCGTACTCGGTGGTGCTGCTCGACGAGATCGAGAAGGCACACCCCGACGTGTTCAACGTGCTGCTCCAGGTGCTCGACGACGGCCGCCTCACCGATGGCCAGGGCCGCACCGTGAGCTTCCGGAACACCATCATCATCATGACCAGCAACGTTGGCTCGCAGTTCATCCAGGAGTTCGCGAGCTCGGGCGATGAGGCGTCGATGAGGGCGATGCTCGAGGAGGCGCTGCGAGCGACCTTCCGCCCCGAGTTCCTGAACCGTGTCGACGACATCGTCACCTTCAAGTCGCTGTCGCTGGACGAGGTCGGCCGCATCGTCGAGCTGCAGCTCGAGCTGGTGCGCGTTCGTCTCGCCGAGCGCAAGATCGCACTCGAGCTGACCCCGGCGGCGGTCGAGCGGCTCGGTCTCCAGGGCTTCGACCCGGTCTTCGGCGCTCGGCCCCTGAAGCGCGTGATTCAGCGCGAGGTCATCGATCGGGTGGCCCGCGGGATCATCGAGGGCGAGGTCCACGACGGAGATGCCGTGACGGTGGATGTCGCAGGCGACGGGTACGTGCTCCGCAAGGCCGGCGAGCTGCTCCCCGTGGGCACGCACCAAGCCCAGGATGTGGCCGAATAGGGAGGTTCCCTGCCAGGGCTATCCATGCTCGGTGAGCAGGGTACACAGCGCCAGATGTCTGCCTGAGGGCGTGGATCCCAACAGCATCCGCGCCGCAAGGGCTGGGGTTCGAGCTGCAAGACGACAGGTCCGGGATTCCCGGGCCTGTTCGCTGCCAAGGAGGCGTTTCCGAGGCGGCGTGGGCCCCGGTCCGCGGTTGGTCGCCGGAGGCGGGCGCGGCGGGTTCGTTAAGGAACGGATGATTCATGTCGGCCGTCGGGATGAAAGAACCGCGTCCGACTGGGAATAGCACCTGTTGAGGTGGAGAATCATGAAGTGCAGGTGTGTTCGCTAGCAGGCGAGGTGGGGCTGCTCGGTTGAGCAGAGCACGAGCCTGCGATCCTGCGAGGTCGCCAGAGGGCGCGGGCCCGGCTACCCGTGGTTGGCGAGACGCGCACTGTCATGCCGCAAGCGAGCGCGGTGCGAAGTGGCGGAGTCGCGGTAGGGGGGGAGTGACACAAGTGAAGAAGCTGCCAGCAGTCGCCGCAGCGGTGGCGCTCCTGTTCGTGCTCGTCGTGCCCGCGTACGCCGAGGTGCACCCGAGCAGTCAGGGCAAGCAACGTAGCGACAAGGCCGTCAGCGTCACGTTCGACCTGCCGATCCAGCTTGAGGTCGAGCACGCGTGCTGGGTGGAACTCATAGGCTGGTACGGTGAGGACACCCAGAAGGAAGGGTTCGACCTCGGCAAGATCTCGCCCGGCAGCTCGGCCGTCGACCGTGGCAGGCTGCTCGTGAAGAGCAACGACGACTTCAGCAAGTCCTTTGGCTGGACGAACCTCACGTGGGTGCCAGAGGGCGACAAAGGCCCCTATCCCGACCTCGTTCCGGTTGTGAGCATCGGCGGCCAGCCGCGGACCTCACCGTTCGCGGCCACCAACGTCCCGGCCGGAGAGTGGTACGAGCCAATCCGGGTCGGTATCGAGCCCGTGCCGTGGACCGCTCACCCCGGCTCGTACGTGGGCACGCTGACCATCAGCATCGCGCAGGAGTAGTACCCAAAACCGGATCGGGACCGCTGCGTCGACGAGTGCGGCCCCGACTCCGCGAGAAGGACACGGATGATATGAAACGGCTCCACATCATCTTCGTACTCGCGGTAGTGCTACTTCTCGCCAATGCGGCATCCGCATTCGGCGCGGTGCTCGTGAGCCCGAGCAAGGTTGAGGCGACACTGGCTCCGGGAAGCGAGGGCTCGTTCGATATCGCTGTGATCGACAAGGGAGCGTCGCCGCTGTCCGTAGAAGCGACCGCTTGGGACTTTGCGCGCGACGTGAGTGGCAAGGCGTGGCCGGTCACGGCCGCAGAAGCCGAGACGTTCCATGGCTGTGCGGCCTGGCTGCGAGTTCCCAGAGAAGCGCTGGTGGCGCAGCCCGGAGGGCAGTCAACCGTCCACGTCGACGTCGAGGCACCCGCTGACGCGAAGGTGGGCACCTACCACTGCTACGTGCGGCTTCTCGTCCAGCCCCAGGCCGCCGAGGGCAGTCTGGGGGTCGCATACGACATCAATGCGCTCATCGTGCTCACCGTTGCGCCAGCCGGTTCCGTCGGCGCACCGATCAGCGATATCCCGGAGCTCAAGCGTTCCGCCACGGTCCTGCCTCCGCAGGTGCGAGCGTACGCGTTCACGTCACCCGTCCAAATGCGCGCGACACTCGTGAACACCGGCAACGTCCACGTGAATGTGAAGGGACACTTCGAACTCCTGGACGGGTCCCGTCGTGTTGCTCGGCTGAAGAGCCACGAGTTCACACTGCTGCCCGGCGACCGGTATCCCGTGACTGACGACTGGTCTCATACGCCCGTGTTCGGTCGCATGAAGGTTCGCTTCGTGATGGAAGAGGGGCTCGACAAGCCAATCACGGCCGAGCGGCCCTTCACCTTCATCTCCTCGGCCGCGCTCATCGCGCTGGGGGCGTCGCTTGGTGTGGTCCTCGCTGGAACCGGGGCCTTCTTCGCGCGGTACAAGCACGGGTATCGCAGTCGTCACGCGAAGCACCTTGTAAGAAAGGGCAAACACGCCAAAGGCTACCGGGCATCGGAGCAGACCGCATGAGAGGCGTGCGTCGACATCGTGCTCTGTGGCTGGCATGTGTCGCCTTGAGCACCGGTCTGCTGGCGATTGCCGTAGGTGGAGCGTCGGTTGGAGCGGCGCTGTCACGCGGCCCTGCGCCTGGGCCGCCGCATCAAGAGGCGCGCAGCGCCACGTCCGCGATGCCCCGAATGAAGGTCGAAGCGCCGGGCGGCCCGGTCCATCTCGAGCTCTCGCCGACGGACGGCCGCATGAGTGTGCGTCGCAAGGCGGTCCGCATCACCATCGTGTGTCCGGACTCCTACCAGCTTCTGGTGAGGAGCACTGCCCTGTGGCAGAACGATGGCAGACGCAAGGCGTCCCCGGAGCACCTGCTCATCCGGCGATCCGTCATTGGCAAGAAGTGGACGCGCTTGTCGTCGGAGTGGGTCGAACTCGCGGACGAGCATGCAGTGGCCACGCGGCGCGGAAGGCGCATCTACACGTTCGACGTCGCCTCTGACTTTGGCGCAGGTGACACCCCTTGGGTCTTGGCGGGGGGAGACTACCTGGGCCGTCTGGAGTTCAGGCTGCGCGTCGCGAGCCCAGCGGGTGCTGGAAGCCCGCCGTCGGCCCCGGACCTGCCCAGGGCTCCGCATGACGGAGGATCTCCGGGCAGGGGACGCGCCGAAGGCGCTCCGCCGAAGACCGGCCCTGGAAGGGGCACTCCTGTGGCCCCACCACCGGCGGTCGCAACCGAGACCGTGCCGCCGCCAAGCGAGCCATAGCGAGGAAGTCAGTGTCCGCACGCTGAGATTCGGGTGAGTACACCGGTACAAAGGGGAGATAAGTCACGGGAGGAAGCCTACCTGCAGTAGCGCACGGAAGCGGCCATCCCCAAGGCAGCTAACTTGATGCTTCTGCAGATGGGACAGGTGGCTCGGTACGTTGTCCGCGCACTTCGTCCGATGGGGGGCGGCAGTGGTGGAAGACACCAGTCGACGCTGTTTGTTCGTCACGCCACGCGGGGGTCTCGCACGTCCGCCTATCTCGACGGCAGCCGGTTGCGTGGGCCTCGTGGGCCGATCCAGATCTCTTCCATGCCCGAGGTCGGGCGACCCGGCGGTCGCCACTAGCACACGGGCGAGACCGCCATGCTGAGCCGGCCCCCGATGCGAACAAGCGTGGTGCTCGCCGACGACCATGAGATCGTGCGCCAAGGGCTGCGTTCGGTCCTGGAACAGGAGGGGTTCGAGGTCGTCGCGGAGTGCACCACGTCCGAGGAGGCCATCGAGGTCGTCGAGA
>CAYHCN010000223.1:0-4072 GCA_964354945.1 uncultured Eubacteriales bacterium | reverse complement strand
CTCTTCGTGGTCGCGATTCTGATGGTCCTCCCGTTCGTCGCCCTCGCCGGCATCATCGCCGTCGGCGCCTTCCTCGCCGTTCAAGTCGGCTATGAGGTCGTCGATCGCCGCGCTACCTCGGCCGCGGTCCGACTCCACACCGAGACGCGTACCGCCGATGCAGAGCCGGCGCGCCAGGGCTCGACCGTTCCTACCACGCAGCCAGAAACGGCGCCGATCGCGTAAAGACCCCTCAGTCTGTAGGCGCTGCACTTCGACCGAGCGGGCGGGCATCCGGCAAGCTCGCCCCCCGGTCCAAGCTCAAAGGGTTTCCTCCAAATGAACGAGGCCGCTTCCTGGGGAGCGGCCTCGTTCATGTCTGTCTGTCTGTGGGGGCCTGGGCCCTGCCCTGGTGACCCCCACAGTGCCCCCGATTCCGAACGTCGGCCCCCGCCTGACGATGGCAACTATGCCGAGGTCAGCGGCGGTCCACAATCGGGCGATGGGAGGACCTGACTGCCCGTCAGGATGATTCGCCGCGCAACGTGAGACAGCCGCGGCGGTGCGAGCGCGTCACCGCTCGGCTCAGCGCACCTCGATGTAGGCGGCCGTCCCCTGCACGGGGTAGGACTCGGCGACGGCGCCCGTGAACCAGACGGCGACCGTGTCTCCGACGGACAGTTCAGTCGGGTCCATCTCGGTACCGGCCGTGTCGACGATCGTGGTATCGCCGGTGATGCGGCAGGACGCCTTGTCCGAGACCGCTCCCGACGCCTGCTTGCCGCCGACGACGAGGATCGACCACTCGCCCCCGTCGAGCTTCTCGGCGCTCTCCATCTTGCCGACGATCCCCGGGGCCTCGCTCGGGGGCTTCGGCGTCCCGCATCCGGCGAGCACCGCGGCCGCTACCACGAGTAGCGAGACGACCGCGCACAGGGTTGCGAGTCGCCGCCAGTCAGTTCTCATGAGTCCGCCCTCCCTCGGCAGGTTGCACTCATTGTGACGCTCGCAGCCGGGGGAGGGTTCACGCGACTGCAGGGCCCGAGCGTGGACCTGCACCATACGACGACGCGCTATCCTCTCAGGGTCAGCCGACGACAAGGGGACGCCTCATGCTCGGGTTCACTCCGACGCTCACGACCATCGCCGCGATCGGGGTGGTGCTGTTCACCCTGCTGACATTTCAGATCGTGCTCGGCATGCGGTGGATCAAGCTCAAGGGTCGTACGCACTGGAAGGTCCACAAATGGCTCGCGTGGACGATCTTCGGTATCGCCGTCGTACACGGCACGTTCGGCCTGATGGCATCCGGCATCCTGTGACTCCGACGGCGTTGCCGCGCCGCTCGGATGCGTCCGTACCTCGCGGCCCCGTTCTGACCTGCCGATGATGTACGCGTCCTGCATCGCCGGACTCGTCCTGCTGTTCTTTGGGGGCGAGTCCCTGCTTCGCGGAGCGGTCGATATCGCCCGGCGTCTCGGCGTGGCCCCCCTGGTGATCGCGCTGACCGTGGTCGCCTTCGGCACCTCCGCTCCCGAGCTCTTGGTCTCGCTCCAGGCGGCCCGCGGTGGCAGTCCTGACCTCGCGCTGGGCAACGTCGTCGGCTCGTGCATCGCGAACATCGCGCTGATCTTGGGCCTGGCGGCTATGGTCCGTCCGCTCACTGCGAAGGCCGAGGAGATCCGCCCCGACCTGTTCGCGATGCTGGGGTCGTTCGCGCTTCTCGCGGTCTTCGGGCTGATCGGCTACATCGGCCGTGCCGCCGGCATCGTCATGGTCGGTTTGCTCGTGCTGTTCGTCCTGTCGTCATACCGCCGAGGAAGACAGCGCGAGGCTGCGGCCCGACGTGCCGAGGCCGACCTCGCGGCGACGTGCGAGGCGGGCGAGGAGACCGACACCGACGCGTGCGAGCCCTGGCGCATCGAGGAAGTCCGGGAAGTACCTCCGACCCCGCTGCTGCCGATATCGATCGGGCTCGTGCTCGCCGGTTTCGCCGGCTTGGTCTTCGGCGCCAACTGGCTGGTGAACGGTGCGACTCAGATCGCCGAAGCGCTGGGAGTGCCCGACGCCGTCATCGGTCTCACCGTCGTGGCCATCGGCACCTCGCTGCCCGAGCTCACCACGTCGGTCATGGCGACCTACCACAAGCAGCCCGACGTCGCGGTCGGCAACGTACTCGGCTCGAACGTGTTCAACGTGCTCGCGATCCTCGGCATCACCGCGATCGTCAGCCCCATCGTCGTGTCCGACACGCTGGGCAGGGTCGACATCTTGTTCCTGTTCGCCGCGGGTATCGCGGTCACGGCGCTGCTCATTCGACGAGGCCGGGTCGGACGTCTCGCCGGAGCCCTTCTGTTCGGCAGCTACGTCGTCTACATCGCGTCTCTGTACGTGTAGCGGGGCTTCGGAGCGCCGCGCGTCACGGCGAGCGCGAATCTCCACGAAATGCCCGCCGAGAAGCCGCCGAGGTTCGGCTACAATGCGCGCAGGCGCCCCCGCACCCCTCCGTCGTCGCACGGGCGCCGTCCTATCTCTTTCGCGACGACCGCGACCGAGACGACCCCTGTGAGGTGACGACCGGCGTGCCCGACCTTTCCCGTCTCTCGCCCGACGCTCGGGGCAAAGTCCGCGACATCTTCGACCTCGGCGACCGCCTTCTGATGGTCGCCTCCGACCGCATCAGCGCGTTCGACGTGGTGCTGCCCGACCCGATCCCGTACAAGGGCGAGGTCCTCACGAAGCTGTCGCTGTTCTGGTTCGACCTGCTCGGCGACATCGTTGCGAACCACCTCATCACCGAGGACGTGGACCGGCTTCCCGAGGAGTTCGACGACTACCTGCCGTACCTGCGCGGACGCTCGATGATCGTGCGCAAGGCCGAGGTGTTCCCCATCGAATGCATCGTGCGCGGCTACCTCTCCGGGTCGGGGTGGAAGGACTACCAGCGCACCGGGATGGTGTGCGGGATGCTGCTTCCGCAGGGGCTGACCGAGTCCGAGCAGCTGCCCGAGCCGATCTTCACGCCGTCCACCAAGGCCGAGATCGGCGCGCACGACTTGAACATCGGGTTCGACCGGATGATCGACATCGTCGGCTTCGAGCCGGCCACCGAACTCCGCCGAATCACCCTGGACATGTACACGCGTGCGCGCGAGCACGCCGCTGAGCGAGGGATCATCATCGCCGACACGAAGTTCGAGTTCGGGACCGTCGACGGCGAGATCACGCTGATCGACGAGGTGCTTACCCCGGATTCCAGCCGCTTCTGGCCGGTAGATCAGTACGAGGCGGGGCACGGGCAGCCGAGCTTCGACAAGCAGTACGTTCGGGACTGGCTCGAGAGCAGCGGGTGGGACAAGGTCTCCCCTCCGCCGTCGCTGCCCGCCGAGGTCATCCAGGGCACAAGTCAGCGATACATCCAGGCCTACGAACTCATCACCGGCCGGACCTTCGTCCCCGAGGGTACGCCGGGCGGGGCTGAGTAGATGGGGCAGCGAAGCCCGCACAACGCGAGGTACCAGAAGTACACCAAGCCCTCAGGCAAGACGCGGCGCTCGGCCGCCTCGGCGAAGCCGAAGCGCGACCTCGGCAAGACCGCCGCGGAGTCGACGAGCTCGGGCAAGAAGGGCTCCGGCCGCGGCAGCTATGCCGTCCCGGTCACCCCGGAATATCGCAAGTGGCGCAACATATGGTGGGGCGCGCTGGGGGCCTCGGCGGGCTTTGCGCTGATGTATCTGGCCCTCGACGTCGTGCTCCGCAGGCAGGGAGTCGCCGTGCCGGCCGAGCTGCGGGTCGGTCTGCTCGTGAGCTGTTACATCTGCCTGGGGGTTGGTATGTACGTCGACTGGCGCAAGGTGCGACCGGCTCGTCACGCCGCGCTCCACGGCGGCGGTCAGGTCGCCGCGCCTGCGAAGAAGGCAGACAAGCCGGCGGACACGTCGGAGTAGTAGGGTCGCCTCGGGCGGCACGGACCGAAGAGAGAGCGGAAGGAGCAGCCGGGACATGGCGCGCTACGAGATCTTCGTGACCTACAAGCAGGGCATCTTCGACCCGCCTGGCGCGACGGCGCTGCGGGCGCTTCAGAACCTCGGGT
>CAYHCN010000222.1:0-4076 GCA_964354945.1 uncultured Eubacteriales bacterium | reverse complement strand
CATCTCGCCGCTGTCCCGCCACTTCTGTGCGGAGTGCTCGCGCCTTCGGCTCACCGCCGACGGCAAGGTCCGCCCCTGCCTGTTCAGCGACTTGGAGTTCGACGTGCGCGACGCCCTTCGTGCAGGTGACGACGAGCAGGTGCGCACGCTCATCGCCGAGGCGCTCCATCAGAAGCCCGAAAGCCACGCCGAGCGGATCGGGACCCTTCGCAGGATGTCCCAGATCGGAGGCTGACGACGCCATGGCCCACGACGCAGACCGCGACGACATCCAGCCGAACGCCAGGCTCACCCACATCGACGAGCACGGCGCTGCCAGGATGGTCGACGTGGGCGACAAGCTCGTGTCGCACCGCCGGGCCATCGCCACGGCGTTCGTCGACATGCAGCCCGCGACTCTCGCGATGATCGCCGGCGGCGACGCGCCCAAGGGCGACGTGCTCGCGGTCGCGCGCGTCGCAGGCATCCAGGCCGCCAAGCGCACGAGCGATCTGATACCGCTCTGCCACCCGCTCGCGCTCACCAAGGTAGTTGTCGATCTCGAGCCCTGCTTCGGAGGCGACTTGCAAGAAGGCGCGCCGGCCACCATCGGCGCAGGGCTCTCGGCGGGGCGGGTCGGAATCGCCCTCACCGCCACGGTCGAGACCGACGGCAAGACTGGCGTGGAGATGGAGGCGCTCACTGCCGCTTCCGTCGCCGCGCTCACGATCTACGACATGTGCAAGGCGGTCGACCGCGGCATGGTCATCACCGATGTCGCGCTCGCCCTCAAGGAGGGCGGGAAGTCCGGTCGCTGGGTTCGCGAGGGGCTCTTCGCCGAGGAGGCGTAATACGTTATGTCGAGCAGCATCACCGGTTCGCGCACCGGCAAGGTCGTGAGCGTGAACACGTCCGAGAAGAAGACCGTCCGCAAGAAGCCCGGCGAGCACGGCGTGCTCGTGTACGACCGCGGCTTCGAGGGCGATGCGCACGCGGGCGACTGGCACCGCCAGGTGTCGCTTCTGGCGCTGGAGTCCATCGAGACGATGCGCGACAAAGGCCTCGATGTCGGTCCCGGCGACTTCGCCGAGAACATCACCACCGAGGGCATCGACCTGTGCGCGCTGCCCATCGGGACCACGATCAAGATCGGCGACACGCTGGTAGAGCTGTCCCAGATCGGCAAGATCTGCCACACCAAGTGCGCCATCTACTACCAGGCCGGCGACTGCGTGATGCCCCGTGAGGGCATCTTCGCCGTCGTCCGCGAAGCCGGGCCCGTGAACGTCGGCGACGCCATCGAAGTCGCCGCGATGGGCGACGGGACGTGCGACCGGGTGCCGGTCGACGAGCCCATCCCGCCGCGGGACTGACAGGAGCCTCGATGACCCCTCTGAGCATAGCCGTTGTCACCGCATCCGACACCCGCACCGTATCCGAGGACACCGCCGGTGCCGCGCTGCGTGCCCTGTCCGAGGAGCGCGGCTGGCGCGTGGTCTGCTACGAGCTCGTGGCCGACGAGGTCAACGCGCTCGTCGATGCGTTCGACCGTGCGACCGAGGCGGGTGCCGATGTCATCCTCACCTGCGGCGGCACGGGCTTGAGCCCCCGAGACGTCACCCCTGAGGCCACCCTTCGCTTCGCGGACCGTCCGGTGCCCGGTATCGCCGAGGCCATCCGGGCCGCGTCGCTCGCCATCACCCCTAGGGCAATGCTGTCTCGCGCCACGGCCGCGCAGCGCGGGTCGACGCTGCTCATCAACCTGCCCGGTTCCGAGAAGGCCGCGCGCGAGACGTTCGCTATCGTCTCCGACCAGCTCGAGCACGCCGTCGTGATGATGGCCGGGGGAGGGCACTAGGTGCCGACCCCGACCCCTCCCGCGGCGAACCGCCGCGTGTACCTCGATCACGCCGCATCCTCGTACCCCAAGCCTCCCGAGGTGACCGCTGCGGTCGCCTCAGCGCTCACTGACGGCGGGGGGAACCCCGGCCGCGGCGCCCACTCCTTCGCGCTCGACTCCTCGCGCCGTGTCACCGAGGCGCGCGCCGCGGTAGCCCGGCTGCTGGGCGTGCCGGACGCCGAGGACCTCTCGTTCCAGCCCGGCTGCACCGCGGCGATGAACCTCGCGCTCAACGGGCTGCTCCACCCCGGCGACCGCGTCGTTGTCTCGTCCATGGAGCACAACGCCGTCGTCCGCCCGCTTCACGCGCTCGCGCAGCGGGGGGTCGAAGTCGTGGTCGCCGAGGCGGACGACACCGGCGTCCTCGACCCGGACCAGGTCGAATCGCTCGCAAAGGCGGCGCCCACTCGCGCGCTCGTCGTCCAGCACGCATCGAACGTCAGCGGAACCATCCAGCCCATCGCCGACCTCGCCGACATCGCTCACGCCGCTCGCGCGCTTATGATCGTCGACGGCGCACAGGCCGGCGGCCACCTAGCGGTCGACCTCGGCTCGCTCGGCGCCGACGCCTGGGCGTGCTCGGGACACAAGGGGTTGCTCGGCGTGCAAGGGACTGGGGTGCTCTACCTCGCCCCCGGCGTCGACGCCGTCCCGCTCGTGGTGGGCGGCACCGGCAGCGAGAGCGAGTCGCCCCAGATGCCTCTGGAGCGCCCCGACCTCTACGAGGCCGGGACCGCGAATGTCCCGGGCATCGCTGGTCTGGGTGCCGCCGCACGGCTCCTCGCCGAGCAGGGCGATGCGCTGCGCGCCGAGGAGCGGCGCCTCGCCCGCATGCTGTACGAGGGCCTCGCCGAGCTCGGATTCCGCGTGCTCGGCCCCGGCGCTGCCGAACCTCGGGTGCCGGTGGTCAGTGTCACTCACCCGTCGCTCGACTCGGAGAGCTTCGCGTTCGAGCTGGACAGGCGGTTCGGCATCGCCGTGCGCGCCGGTCTCCACTGTGCCCCGTGGGCGCATCGGACGCTCGGCACGCTCGCGGAGGGCGGCGCGGTGCGGTTCAGCCTCGGCTACGGGATCACCGGGGACGACGTCGCCTACGCCCTGGAGTCCTCGGGCACCCTCCTGCGTGAGGCGTCTGTGTGATTACTGCCATCTCGCGCTCGGCGGCACGTTCGTCGCTATTGCCTGACGGGGGCCGTCCGGCTGACTTCGGGCGGCCTGTAGAGTGCGCAACCTGGACACGTCGCCGGCTACGGCGTTCCGGAAGGTGTGTGGACGAATGAACCTGCTGCAATCGAGGCGGGCGCTGAACATCGCGATCGCGCTTGCCGCCGTTGTAGTGATCGGGCTCGGGGCGTACCTCGGCTACACGATCTACCAACAGAACGAGGCGTCCAAGCAGATGTCTCCGCTTGGCCGGGCGACCGAGAACCTCGTCGCCGAGGTGAAGAAGAAGCCCAACGACATCGATCTGCGCATGCAGCTCGCGCAGACCCTCACCGTGCAGGGTCGGAATGCCGAGGCGGCGCAACAGTACCAGCAGGTGCTCAAGCTCAAGGAGAACTTCCCGTCGGCGCTGTCGGGCCTCGGCTTCCTCGCCGCACGAGAGAAGCAGTGGGACAAGAGCGAGCAGTACTGGCGAAAGGTCATCGACGTCGCCTCCAAGGGTCCCAACGCGAATATGGACAAGGGCCTGGAGACGGCGTACTTCTACCTCGCCAGCGTGCTGTACGAGCAGCAGCGCTACGAGGAAGCGGTCGGGGCCGTCAAGGAAGCGCTCCGCATGAACCAGACCGCGTCGGACTCTCACTTTCTCCTCGCGATGACGTTAAAGAAGCTCGACGAGGACGCCGGCTTCCGCGACGAGCTGCAGTCGGCCCTGTACCTCGACCCGAACATGCCCGAGGCGAACTACGAGATGGGCCAGATCCTCCTGAAGGAGAAGGATCTCCCCGGCGCCGCGGAGCACTTCCGGCGCTCGGTCAACGCCGCTCCGGCGAAGGCAGAGCCGCGTGAGGCGCTCGACGCACTCGGCCCGGCGGCCGAGCGGATCGACTCCGCGAAGGCGCTGATCTTGAAGGACCCCGCGAAGGCGCGCGACGACGCTCGCATCGCAGTCGCCGTCGACCCCAAGGATGTGCAGGGCTGGATCATCCTCGGCGACGCGTACCTGAAGCTGAAGAAGCCCGCCGCGGCCAAG
>CAYHCN010000221.1:0-4080 GCA_964354945.1 uncultured Eubacteriales bacterium | reverse complement strand
CTCGCCTAGCGAGACTCGACCGGTCCGCGCAGCGGCATGGAGGTGAAGGCCATCATCGCGACCTCCACCGTCGCGCGACGCGCATGCACGCTCGTCACGGCGCTGTTCGTGTGCGCCGCGATCGCCGCGCCCCCTGCCTTCGCCGACCCTCCGCCGGTCGTCGTCCCGCCTCCCGCGCCTCCCGCGGTCAGCGTCCCTTCGGCCAGCCTTCAGACCCTGGACGGCGAGGTCCTGCTGTGGTCTCGGCGGGCCGACCAGCAGCGCAGGGTAGCCAGTACCATCAAGCTGCTCAACGCGCTGGTCGTGCGCAAGAACGCCAAGCTCGACGAGGTCGTCGTGGTTCCCGCGAGCGCCGCGGCGATCTGGGACGGCGAGGTCGGACTGGTAGCGGGCCAGAAGCTCACCGTGAACCAGCTGATGCAGATGATGCTCGTGGCGTCTGCCAATGATGCTGCCGAGGCACTCGCAATCCACATCGGCGGTTCCGAGGCCAACTACGTGCGCATGATGAACGCCGAGGCCAAGCGGATCGGGCTCAACAGGACCCGCGCTGCCGACCCCCACGGCCTCAGCAAGCGTGAGGTCTCCACGGCGAACGACCTCACCGTTCTCGCACGCGAGGCGCTGAAGGACCCGGTCATGCGCAAGATGGTGATGCAGAAGTACGTGTCGGTGCCTCAACGCGGGGCCAAGCCGCGCATCGTGAAGTCGACCGACCATCTGCTCGGCTCGTATCCGGGGATCCAGGGCGTTAAGACCGGGTTCACCAACCCCGCGGGCTACTGCTTCGTGTCCGCTGCGAAGCGAGGCGACGTCGAGCTTGTAGGCGTGGTGCTCGGCGCGAAGTCGAACAAGGCCCGGTTCGCCGAGACCCGGAAGCTGCTCGATTGGGGCTTCAAGCACTATCGCAACCGCGAGGTGGTATCGAAGGACGAGACTGCGGGCGTTGCTGCGGTCTTGGGAGGCGTCGAGGCGACGGTCAGCGTGCACCCCGCGAGTTCGCTTGCCGCGCTCGAGTTCGACGGAGACCCGTTGACCCGAGTCGTCCAGATCGCGACGTCGACCCCCGCTCCGGTGGCAGTCGGCCAGGAGGTGGGCCACGTGCTCGTGCTTCGTCGTGACAGCGTCGTCGCTACGGTGCCGCTGGTCGCCGACAAGGTCGTGGCCTTGGCGCCGAAGCCGGTGAAGCCTTCGCCGATGGTCGGCATCAGCCGGGTGATCCAGCGCTTCGTCGACTTCTGGGGGCGGATCAGCGGGCTCGCCAGGCGGTCAGCCTCTGCACCCGTTCGCCGACCGCTGGCGCCCACACGACTTGCGTCGGCGAACGCCTCCCGCCCGCTCATGCGATAATCGCCGAACCCATCACCGCCGCTCGAGCAGTGCACTGAATGAAAGGGGCGCAGGATGCCCGACGAGACCATGGACGCCGAAGCGAGGATCACCGAGCTTCGAGGCAGTATCGACGAGATCGACTGCCGCATCGTCGACCTTCTGAACGAGCGTGCCCGTCACGCGCTGGAGATCCGCGAGCTGAAGCCCGCGGTGCACTGGGGCCTCTACGACCCCAAGCGCGAGGAGCAGATCTTCGAGAACCTCGCGAAGTGCAACAGCGGGCCGCTGTACTCGGACAACCTCCGCGAGATCTACGAGGCCATCCTCCACGTGATGAAGGAACTTCGCGGATGAGCGCGGAGGCAGCCGCAATAGGCGCGATCACGCACGACGGGCCCCTGACCATCATCGCCGGGCCGTGCTCGGTGGAGAGCCGCGAGCAGATGGACGAGGTCGGCGCTGCGCTCAAGCAGCTTGGCGTCCGCGTGATGCGCGGGGGCGCCTACAAGCCGAGGACCTCGCCGTACTCGTTCCAGGGCCTCGAGGAGAAGGGGCTCGAGCTTCTCCGCGAGACCGCCGACAGGTACGGGCTGTTCGTGGTCACCGAGGTGACCGACTCGGCGCACGCCGAGATCGTCGACGCCTATGCCGACATGATCCAGATCGGCACACGCAACATGGCGAACTTCTCCCTGCTCAAGCGGATCGGGCAGGTCACCGCCGAGTCGCACAAGCCGGTCGTGTTCAAGCGGGGGATGTCCGCGACGATCGAGGAGTGGCTCCAGGCGAGCGAGTACATCACGATGCTCGGCAACACCAATGTGATCCTGTGCGAGCGGGGCATCCGCACGTTCGAGACCGCCACGAGGTTCACCCTCGACATCTCGGCGGTGCCGGTCGTGAACAAGCTGTCTCTGCTGCCGATCATCGTCGACGTGTCTCATCCGGTGGGCCAGGCCGACCTCGTTCCCGCAGTCGCGAGGGCCGCTGTCGCGGTCGGCGCCGACGGCCTGATGATCGAGGTCCATCCGAATCCGCGCGAGGCACTGTGCGACGGTCCTCAATCGCTCGACCTTGCAGGATTCGAGTCGCTCGTCGGCGAACTAAGGTCGGTGGCGAAGGCCGTCGGCCGTGAGGTCGCCTGAGCACGATTCGCGCCGTGCTCCGACGCACCCTCGCGACCTACGACAGCGGGGTCTTCTCCGGTAAGGGGAGGCGTGTCGGAATCGCATGGACTAGGCCGGATCTGTACGCACTGCGGCAGCAGTCACACGCGCCGTCTCGGCGACTGTTCTGTCTGCAACCGCGTCGTCTGTGAGCATTGCGGGAACGTCCAGTACTCGGGCGGAGAGCGCAAGATCGTGCACCACGAATGCCTCAAGGAGCACGGCAAGGGCTTGAAGATGATCCGCTTCGTTCAGTAGCGGTGGGCGCGGCATCGTGCCCCCAGGATGCCGCGTCCACCGCTCGGTTCCCTCGGCCCCCGTCGAGCGGGTACACTGGCTCGGCTATGGCCCTCGATCTCACCTCTTTGAACGACCCCCAGCGCGACGCGGTGCTCTCCACGGAGGGTCCGCTGCTCGTGCTTGCAGGCGCAGGATCGGGCAAGACCCGGGTCCTGACGTTCCGCATCGCCCACATCGTCCGCGACCTCGAGATCTCGCCCGCCGAGATACTCGCCATCACCTTCACGAACAAAGCCGCCGCCGAGATGCGCGAGCGTCTCGGCGACCTGGTCGGCCCCGGAGTCCGCTCGATGTGGGTGATGACATTCCACGCGATGTGCGTGAGGATGCTGCGCCTCGACGCCGATCTCGTCGGCTTCACGCGGTCGTTCTCGATCTACGACGAGGACGACCGTAAGCGCATGGTGAAGTCGGTGATGACCGACCTCGAGATCTCCGAGCAGCGCTATCCCGTGAACGCCGTCGTCAACCGCATCTCCACGGCGAAGAACGAGCTCGTCGGCCCGTCGGAGTTCTCCACAAAGGCGTTCACCCCACTCGACAAGAACGCGGCGAAGATCTACGAGCGCTACCAGCGACGGATGCGCGACGCGAACGCGATGGACTTCGACGACCTGCTGTTCGAGGCGCACCGCCTCCTTGCCGACAACCCCGGCGTGCTGGAGTCGTACCAAGAACGGTTCCGCTACGTCAGCGTCGACGAGTACCAGGACACAAATCACGCTCAGTACTCGATCACCAACATGCTCGCGGGCAGCCGCCGCAACCTGATGGTCGTTGGCGACGACGACCAGTCGATCTACTCGTGGCGCGGCGCCGACATTCGCAACATCCTCGAGTTCGAGAAGGACTACCCCGACGCGAAGGTGGTCAAGCTCGAGCAGAACTACCGCTCCACGGTGAACATCCTCACCGCCGCGAACGCGGTCATCGCCCACAACACCGGCCGCAAGCCGAAGTCGCTCTATACCACCAACGCCGAGGGCGAGCGCATCGCCGCCTATCTCGCTGCCGACGAGCGCGACGAGGCTCGTTTCGTGACCGCGGAGATCGATCGGCTCGTTCGTACCGGGGACTTCGCGTACGGCGACGTCGCCCTGTTCTACCGCACCCACGCGCAGTCGCGAGTCCTGGAAGACCTGTTGCTGCGGACCGGCGTGCCGTACCGGATCGTCGGCGGCACCCGGTTCTTCGACCGCGCCGATATCCGCGACGTGATGGCCTACCTCAAGGTCGTGGGCAACCCCGCCGACTAGATCTCGCTGCGCCGCATCATCAACAC
>CAYHCN010000220.1:0-4088 GCA_964354945.1 uncultured Eubacteriales bacterium | reverse complement strand
ATGATGGACACCTTCCACGCCAACATCGAGGAGAAGAGCACGGCGAACGCGATGAGAGGCATCGCCATCGCGAGGGCAGTCGCGGTCGTGAGCCGGTTCAAGAACAGCGCGTTCGAATAGAACGCGGGTTGGTCGCACATGAAGTTCGCGACCATCCATACGACCATGGAGAAGGCGGCGGCGGCGAAGAGGATGTGGCTCTTGCGGCGGTTGTTCCGCTGTAGCACAACGACTCCGAGCACGATATCGAGCGCGGAGACGGCGATCAGTATGCCGAGTTCAACCGGGTCCATACGGGCTCACTCACCGTGTGACAGCGTGTCACGCATGCACAGAAGGTATCGGCGCGTGACGGCCGTCACCTAAGAGCGAGCACCTATTCGGCTACGCGAGCGACTTGGGCTTGAAGCTCCCTGCCTGCTGCTCGAACGGGCCCGTCCCTTGGGCGTGAAGCGCGACCCTGGGCACCATCGCATCGGCATGTATGGAGTACGCGTCGGCGAAGTCGAAGTTGGCGTCCAGCAGCTTCTTGAGCACCGCCGCGCTGTAGTGCTCCGCAATCGCGCCGGCTTCACCGTCGGGGTTGTAGCTCTCGGGCAACTCAAGATCGACCCGTAGCACCGTGTACGGGCCGTGGTCGTCGGTGGTGAGACGGAAGCGCCGAATGCGATGGTCCTCGGCAAACACGTCTTGAATGCTCTGAGGCGAGACCTTGGCGCCGTAGATGGACACGGCGTAGTCGGCCCTCCCGAGAACGATGAGGAAGGGCCACTGGAACAGGGGCTTGGTCCACCCGTCGCCGGCGAGTCTCTTCGTTAGGTTGACGCCGTGGTCGACGAGGATCGCCTTCATCTGCTCGAAGCCTATGAAGCGTCCGAAATCCTTGGGAGTGTAGCGGATGACAGGCATGAAGTTGCCCGCTGTACCCACAATGCGCCCGTCGACGATCTCCATGAACGCACCCATGGGGTTGTTCTGGAGTAGCGTGTGCGGTTCGTCGACTCCGAAGATGTCGCGACACAGTCCAGCATTCTCCGAGGCCAACCGGATGATGGTAGAGGCAAGCGGGGTCTCGAACCCCGGGTTACCCATCTCCGATGCGCCGTACTGGTCCATGATGGAGTACGGATCGACAGGGTCGGAGATCGTGGTGAGGATCTCCTGGCGAAGCTTCGTGTCGAGGCGCTCTCCGCTTACGACCACCTTCATGCTGTTCGCGCGCCAGTCGATCCCGCGCGCCTTGCCTGCACTGAGAATCTCCTTCACGAACGTCGGGTAGCTCGTGAGCACGATGGTGTCGTAATACGGACCCACGGCCTCGATGACATCGAGAACGCGCTCGAGGTCTGCTCCCGGCAGCACGTAGGAGATGTTTGGCCACTGGTCCGACATGTTCTGGTAGATCGCGCTCGAATACGTTCCTCCGATCCACGCGCCAAGGCTCATCGCATTGACCATGAGAACCTTGTTGCTCGGCTCGCACAGCCCCCACATGAGATGGAAGATGGCCGCGAGCGACGACGGGTAGGCGCGCAGGGTCTCTCGGCTAGCCGCACCGATAAGGCTATCTCCGGTGGTCCCACCGCTCATGTAGAAGACGTGAGAGTCGCTCACGTCGCCGACGAGCAGGTCTTGGAGCGGCCTTCCGGCGAAATGCGACTGCTTGTCCGACAGCGGGACCATCGACTTGAAGTCATCGATCGTGACTACAGAGCGGTGGTCGACGCCATGCTCGGCGAGGAACTCCCGATACGTCGTCACCTTCTCCGCCGCAGTATGGAACAGCTCGAGCGCGTGCTTGGCGCCCGCGCGCTCCCAGTAGCTCGCCGACATGCCGGTCATGAACTTCGCGGCGAGGTTCGGATTGCTGAGCACCATCGATTGCAGCCGAGACATGAACACCTCCACTACCTGTGCGCGTTCGACAGTCGTCCGCGCTCGTAACGGGCCAGGGTATGGCCGAGGGCTAGATGGGTCCCCTATACACGTGCTGTTGCTTGATGCGGGCTTCGTCTCCTGCGAAGGGACCCTCGCCATAGTCGTAGATGACGACGTGCGGCGTCAGCGACGCGGGGTTGTTGCGGTGCGCGCTGCGGTAGTCCGGATTCACCGCGTTGAGTTGATCGTGGAAGACGCCGGAGAAGAACGCAGCGCGCTCCGCACGTCCGCCATCGAGAGTAGCGCCGCAATGCAGCTCGACCAGCACCATGAGCTGCAATTGGTCCTCGGCCTCATGCACGGCCAGCTTCCAGTTGTTGATGCCTTCCATGCCTGTCCTGAACAGGGCGGGCGTCAGCCCCTCGACGTAGATGTTCGCACCGTCCACGGAGACAGAGTCGTTCCGACCGAGCGAGTACAGGAACGCATTCTTCCAGATGCGGTCCATGTCGACGCCCTCCTTGCGGAGGCGTTCGGGACCATATCCGTGGTCGGCAAGCACGGACATGAACCGCTCGAAGCCGATCGTGCCAGCGAGATCATGACCGTTGTAGCGGATGAGCGGCACGGCGCCCGACGTCGTCAGCACCATCTCGCCATCGACGATCTCCACGTACGAGCCCACCGGGCTGTACTGGACGAGCGAGTAGCAGTTGGTATCGGGGCCGTAGAGATCCTTTCTCAGCGCCGCATCCTCGTTCCCCAGGCGCCTGGCCACAATGGTGATTGGCTGCTCGATTCCCACGAGCATACCTTCGCTCGAGCCGAAACCGCCCATGATCGCGGTGAGGTCGTGCTCCTTGCCCAACCGCTGGAGCATGTGGAGCCGCCACTCCTCGCTGAAGCCCTCGCCGCCGGCCAGCAGTGAGACGTTCAATTCCTTCCACGGGATGCCCTCGGCTTCGCCCCGCTCCAGCAGCTGCCTGAGGAACGGCGGGTAGCCCATGATCATTGTCTGCTCGTACTTGTGACTCAGGTTGCGAACGACAGCGAGCGTCTCGTCGATGTCCGAGCCCGGCGTGGTGGCCGACATGCGGTAGCCAGGCTTCTTGGCGATCGTGCGAGCCGCATGCGCTGCCATCTCGCCACCGACCCACATGCCGAGGTCGAAGCATACGATGAGCAGCGTCGACACCCGATCGCTGTTGCGGAAGGTGACGACCAGCATCTCCATGCCGGCGGTGATCGACGTCTCCTGCTGAACCGTCCGTGGCCAGAACAGGGCTTCTCCGCTGTACCCCGAACTTCGGCCGATGGCGTAGTACTCGGTGACACTCCCCCCAACGACCAGGTCCTCAAGGCGCTCGCGATTGGGCATGACGTAGGTCGCCTTGTCGGTCATCGGCAACGCGCGGAAGTCGTCGAATGTCCGAATAGACCCTGGGTCGACGTTTCGCTCCGCGAGGAACCGCCGGTAGGCAGCGCTTTCCGTACTCGCTTCGCGGAACACGCCCATCGCCTTGCGCTGGCCCAGGCGCTCGGCGAGCCCCTCCGACAGATGCCGTTGGAACCAGTCGGCTCTGCGTGGATTCGACTGCATCTTGTTTTGCGCGAAGTCGGCCAGTGCGCCCATCAGCTTCTCCCAGTCGCGACAAGACTAGAGTGGCCCTCGGTAGATATGGCTCTGCTTGATCTTCGAACCCTCTCCCTCGAAGGGACCCGCTCCGCGCCCGTAGACTCGGATAAGCGGAGTCAGACACTCGGGGTTGTTGCGATGCGCACTCCGGAAGTCGGGATTCACGTCGAGCAACTGCTCGAGGAACGTCCGCTCGTAGTGCTCGGCACTGGCCGCGGTCTGATCACTCCCCGCCGTCGCACCGCCACGGCTCTCGACGAGGATGACCAACTGCAGCCGCCCGTCTTCCCGCTCCTGGACCGTGAGCTTCCAATTGTGGATCTCCTCCATGCCCGGACGCAGCAGTGCCGGCGCGATGCCCTCGGCGTAGATGTTCGCGCCGTCGACGATCACACAGTCCTTGCGGCCGAACGCGTACAGGAACGGCATCTGCCAGACGTGGTGTTCTGATACACCGGCATCTCGCAGATACTCCGGCCCGTAGCCGTGCGCCTCGAGCACCTCCATAGCACGCTCGAAGGTGGTACTCCCGCCCATGTCGTGCGAGTTGTAGCGCACGACCGGGACCGCGCCT
>CAYHCN010000219.1:0-4095 GCA_964354945.1 uncultured Eubacteriales bacterium | reverse complement strand
GACAGGATCTCGCAGCCGGTGACGTACAGCTACTTCATCACCAACACCGGCGACACCGACCTGACCGTCACCCTCACTGACGACAAGCTCGGCACGATCCTCGGCATGGGCGGCAAGAACGGTCCTGCCATCACGCTCGAGGGCGGCAAGTCGACGACAGTTGTTGTGGAGAACGTGCCTATCAGCCAGCCGACCCACAACGTCGGGACCGTCTCCGGTGTCGACAAGCTTGGCAAGAAGGTCACCGACTGCGATGACGCAACGGTGTGCGTGAAGGTCATCAAGACCTTCAAGCTCAAGCTGAAGAGCCAGGTGGCCGGCGCTGACGGGTACTTCGTGCGCTATTCGATCGGCGGCGAGAGCGCCGACCTGACGCTCGTCTCGGCAGGCGGGGGCATCTACTCGGCCACCGCGACTATCCCGTGGGGCACCAAGATCAACTCGTGGCAGTTCTTCGCCGCGTCCGGTGCGCAGCAGATCGCCCTCACGCGGGTGATGGGTCCTGAGACGCTCAAGTGCGCCAAGACCAACAACGGTGAGTTCACGCCGGGTGAGATTTCCGGCCACAAGTTCGTGGGCACACTCGAGAACAAGGTGCCTGCAAAGGACTGGACCATCTACCTGTACCGCAACGGCGGAGCCGAGCCGTACATGACGGCGAAGACCGACAGCGATGGCGAGTACCATTTCGCCGGTCTGCTGCCCGGCAGCTACACCGTCTCCGAGCTCGAGAACCCGAACTACAACCGCATCAAGCCTGTGGGCCAGAACAAGTACGGCCCATTCGAAGTCGAGTGCGGCTCGGTGTTCTCGTGCAACGATTTCATCAATCAGCCGAAGACAGCTCAGCTCAAGATCACGAAGGCGGCCGACAAGACCTGCGTCCACGTGGGCGACAAGATCCAGTACACGATCACGGTCTCGAATCCCGGTGACCTCGATCTCACCAACGTCCACGTAACCGACGCCAAGCTCGGCCTCGACTACACGTTCCCGACGCTCGCGAAGGGAGCCTCGGGGACCGTGCCGCTCGAGCTGACCACGTACGTGGCCAAGGACTCTGACGGCACGAGGATCCACAACGTGGCCACCGCGACCGGCGAGAGTCCATTCGGCTCAGTCGGTCCCGTGACCGCCGAGTGGGACGTGTGCGTCATCCACCCGGCCGTCAAGCTTGTGAAGACGGTCGAGCCTGAGTGCGTCACCCTGACCGAGGCTGCACCCAAGGCGCCGGTGACCTATACGTACGTGATCACAAACACCGGTGACACGAAGCTCGACAACGTAACCCTCACCGACGACAAGCTCGGCACGATCCTCGGCACCGGTGGCTCGAACGGCGCGGCGACGACGCTTGCGGCCGGCGAGTCGACCACCGTGGTCGTCGCCGACGTGATGATTGGCGAGCCGACCAACAACGTCGGCACCGCGCGGGGTACCGACGTGCTCGCGAAGACCGTCTGCGCGAAGGACGACGCGACGGTCTGCGTGAAGCTGGTCAAGACCTTCACGCTCACGCTCACCGGTCCGCTCCCTGCGGCCGACGGCTACTTCGTCCGCTATGCCAGTGGCGAGAAGAGCACCGACCTGGAGCTCATTGCGTCCGCTGAAGGTGTCTACTCCGCTGCAGTGACCGTGGACTACGACACCAAGATCGATTCGTGGCAGTTCTTCGCCACCGTTGGCGATGAGGAAGTCGCGTTGACCGACGTGATGGGTCCCGAAACGCTGACGGCTCCCAAGACAAACAGCGGAACGTACGACCCGGGCGAGATCTCCGGTCACAAGTTCGTGGGCACGCTCGAGAAGAACGCGCCCAGGGAAGGCTGGACTATCTACCTGTATCGCAACGGCGGCATCGAGCCCTACATGACCACCCTGACCGACGGCAAGGGCGAGTACCACTTCACCGGCCTGCTACCCGGCAGCTACACCGTCTCGGAGCGCGAGGATCCGGACTACAACCGAATCAAGCCTGCCGGTGAGAACAAGTACGGTCCGTTCGAGGTGAAGAGCGAGTCGGTGTTCGCCGACAACGACTTCATCAACGAGCTCAAGACTGAGACGATCGGCGGTCACAAGTTCAACGACCTCGACGCAGATGGCACGTGGGACGAGGGCGAGCCCGGTCTCTCCGGCTGGACCATCAAGCTCCAGGTCGCCGGCGAGATGCCGAACCTGAAGTCTGAGGCCAGCAGTGAGGTCAACTGGATCGACTTCGCGATGACCGTCACGGGCGAGGGTGGCGTCTACACCTTCACCGACATTCCGGCCGACGCTGTGTACCGGATCGTTGAGGTGCAGCAGGAGGGCTGGACTCAGTCGATGCCGGCCGATCCTGGCTACTACATCGTCGAGCCCCAGCCGGGCGGCGAACTTGGCCCGTTCGACTTCGGCAACTGGACCAACGGAACGGTCTTCGGCTTCAAGTTCGAGGACATCAACGAGAACGGCGTGTGGGATCAGGACGCCGAGATTCCCGAGCAGGGTCTGTCCGGCTGGACGATCGAAGCTCGCGACGCAGAGGGCAACCCGGTGGCGTCGACGGTGACCGGCGAGGGCGGCGCGTACTCGCTCAGCCTCGAGCCGGGGACCTACACGCTCACCGAGGTCCTGAAGACGGATGCGGACTGGAAGCAGACTGCACCGGAGGGTGGCAGCTTCACGGTCACCGTGACGTCCGACGGAGAGTTCGGTCCGTACAACTTCGGCAACGTCGCCATTGCTCTCGAGGTTCCGCCGACGTTCGACAAGAGCGCCGACAAGACCAAGGCAATCCCGGGAGAGATCATCACCTACACGCTCACCTACACCAACAATGGTGACGCGGATATCGAGGCGCCGTTCGAGATCGTCGACAACTACGACCAGCGCTACGTCAGCGCGGTCGAGCTGAACGGCGGCGTGGACAACGGCGACACCATCACGTGGACGGACACCGAACCGCTTGCTCCGGGCGAGTCGCGCAGCATCACCTACACGATGCGCGTTGACAGCGAGATGCCCGAGGGCACGACGATCGTCAAGAACACCGCAGTTCTGAACTGGGTCGGTGGGCAGTTGACCGACAACTGGTCAGTCACCGTGGAGAACCCGATCACTCCGGTCACCGGTATCGAACTCGGCCTGCTTGCGCTGTTGGCAGCGCTGGCCCTGGCCGGTTCGATCGTGCTGCGACTGGCGGCGCGTCGGGCGTAACGAAAGGCCTCTTTCACGGTCAACCCCTGACCGTATGAGAGGGAGAGGGAGGGGGCCGCACCGCTGCGGCCCCCTCCGCCGTTCTCGGAGCTGATCGAGTGGCTGCGGCGTCTAGTGGCTCTGTCGATACTGCCGCAGGTGGTTGATCTCGTGCCCGATGATGTAGGACAGGGAGGACGTGTGATTCGGGTTGACGACGATCGTGCCCGATCCGAGGTACACGCAGCCTTCCGAACCACCCGGCGTCTTGCCCATGTACACCGTAGCGCCCTTGCAGATCGGGTACTTGGCGATGTACTGCGCGAGGATGGCGCGGGCTCGCGAGAGTTCGCTGCTGGAGGTTCTCGTGCTCGTGGTCGTCTTTCGAGTCGTGGCCTTGCGCAACACCGTGGTGCGGCGCGCGGTGGCAGCGTAGCTGTAGCTCCGCATCTTCGTGCTCCTCGTCGCGGTGCGCACGCGGGGTGCGGGGGCCGCGCGGCGATAGGTCGGGGCAGTCATCGAAGCGGTCTGCACCGCTGGTGCGAGTGTCGCAGTTCGTGACGGCGCGAGCGAGATATCGGCGAGCGCCGACAAACTGGCGGCTGCTTCGCTCGACGTGGCCGGAGTCGCCGATGAGGGCGAGGCGGTGGCTGAGGTGGCGATGAGGAAGACCGACAGCACTACGAGTACGACGCCGAGTGCGATTCGGCGCGGCATACGCCGCTGCGGCGAAGAGTTCATTGAGCGTGCACCCCTTTGCAGGCTGCGCCGCAGCGACTCGCTCCTCCCGTGGTGCGGTTCAGGGGGATCGGTCGCCGCTTGCGGCCTGGTCCCGGCGGTCCGGCTGTCGTGGGGCGAAAGCGCGCCCGGTAGACCCGTGACTTTGCGTGGCGGCGCTTTCGCGCTGCCGTGCCCTGA
>CAYHCN010000218.1:0-4127 GCA_964354945.1 uncultured Eubacteriales bacterium | reverse complement strand
TGCGGTCCCGCTGGGTGCGTCGGCCTTCTGGTCGTGGTGCAGCTCGATGATCTCGAGGTGCGGCATGAACCGGGCCGCGCGCTCGGCGAACTCCATCATGAGCACGGCGCCGATGGCGAAGTTCGGCGCGACGAACAGGCAGGTCCCTTCGGGTGCGAGGTCTGCGAGCTCCTCGAGCTTGTCCGGTGACAGGCCCGTCGTGCCCACGACGCAATCGATGCCTGCGGGCAGCGCCGTGCGTATGTTGCCCTCGACGGCCGAGGGGTGCGTGAAGTCGACCATCACGTCGGGCGAGTGCGCCGAGATCGCCTCGGCGAGAGAGCTCTCGACCGTGACGGTGTTTCCCGCCCCGTCGTCGAGCGCCTCTCCCGCATGGGCGACGTCGACTGCCGCCACGACCGCCATGCCATCCGCGGCGGTGACCGCCCTCACTGCCTCGTGGCCCATCTTGCCGGCAGCGCCGGCGACCAGTACGCGGATCATCTCTCTCGCCTCTCTCCTGCTAGACCAACGACTTGGGCTACACCAGATGCTCGAGCGACGCTGGCTCGAACGGCCCGATCACCGCGAGGACCTTGTCATCCGAGAGCACCTCGCCGCTCACTCGCTTCAGGTCGTCCATCGTGACCGCGTTGAACCGCTCCATGATCTCGTCTGCCGAGAGGATCTCGCCACCCGTGATCTCGTTCTTGCCCAGGCGCGTCATCCGGTTCCGCGTGGCCTCCATGCCCAGCACAAGGTGGCCCTTGGCCGCTTGTCGGACTCGATCGAGCTCCTCGGCAGTCACGCCGTGGTCGGCGATCTTCTCGACCTCGTTCTGGATGAGACGGATGACCTCCTCGGCGTTCTCCGGGCGGGTGCCCGCATAGATGCCGAACTCCCCGGTGTCCTGGTAGAGGGCGGTGAAGCTGTACACGGCGTAGGCCAGTCCCCGTTTCTCACGGATCTCCTGGAACAGCCGGGAGGACATCCCCCCGCCGAGCACGCCGTCGAGGATGTTGAGCGCGAAGCGATCGGGATGATGCGCGTTCATCGTCGAGACGCCGTAGCAGATGTGCGCCTGCTCGGTCTCCTTGTTCATGACTGCGATCTTCGATGAGGTCGCTGCCTTGGCCACGGGTCGCTGCGAACGGGGGCCGTCCGGCAGGCTCAGGTACTGCTCCGTCAGCGCGACGAGGTTGTCGTGGTCGACGTTGCCCGCTGCAGCGATCACCGCGTTGCCGGTCAGGTAGTGCCGGCCCCGGAACGCCACCGACTGGGCATGGTCGAAGCCGCCGACCGTGTCGCGTGTGCCGAGGATCGGCAGGCCGATGGGGTGATTGGGCCACAGCGTCTCGGAGAAGATGTCGTGGATGTGGTCGTCCGGAGCATCCTCGGTCCGCGCGATCTCCTCGATGACCACCTGCCGCTCGCTCTGGCACGCCTCGTCGTCGAGCGAGGCATTGCCGACCATGTCCGACAGGATGCCCAGCGCCGAGGGCAGGTGCTCATCGACGAACCGGCTGTAGTAGCAGGTGTACTCCTTGGAGGTGAACGCGTTGAGCTCGGCGCCGAGCCGGTCGAACGCCTCGGAGATCTCCTGGGATGAGCGCTTCGGCGTGCCCTTGAACATCATGTGCTCCATGAAGTGGGACATGCCTGCCTCGGGCGGGGTCTCGTCCCGGCTCCCGACGGCGAACCAGATGCCCAGCGCCATCGAGCGCACTTCGTCCATAGGCTCGCTCATGACCGTGATTCCATTGTCGAGCACCGTCTTGCGATAGAACATCGAGGCCCCTTCCGGGTCGATGGAGGTTCAGAGGGCTCGGATAGACGTGCCGGTACGCTCGAATGTGTACGACTCAGGGTACCCGAAGCATCCACCGGACGGCCCCGTGTGTCCGAGCAGACTCTCTAGTCGGCTGATCGCTGCCCCAGGTAGTCGCGGTACTCGACGAGCAGGCTGTCGAGCTCGGCGAAGCTGCGCGCGTGATTGGCGCGGTCCCGGACGTGCATCGCGCCGGGCATCCCGACGATGTACCACGCCACGTGCTTGCGCATCCGGGTGAAAGCTCCCTCGCCGCCCATCTCCACGAGTGCAGCCGCGTGCTCGCGAGCCATGTCGATGCGTTCGAACGGTGTGGGCGGCTCGAGTTCGATCCCCTCGTCGATCAGGGAGCGCGCCTCTCGGAAGATCCACGGGTTGCCCTGCGCACCGCGAGCGACCATCGCGGCTTCGACCCCCGTGCGCTCGAGCATGGCTTTGGCGTCCGCCGCTGAGAAGATGTCGCCGCTACCGATGACAGGCACGCTCACCGCAGCCTTCACTTCGGCGATAGAGTTCCAATCGGCCTTACCGCGGTAGAACTGGCTTCGCGTCCTGCCGTGAACCGCCAGCGCCGCCGCGCCCGACGCCTCCATCAGCTGGGCGAACTCGACGGCGTTGACGCTACCCGGGTCCCAGCCCTTGCGGAACTTCACCGTGACGGGCACCGGCACGGCCGAGGCTACCGCCGCGACGATTTCCGCCGCGAGTTCAGGGCTGCGCATGAGCGCGCTCCCCTCTCCCTTGGCAACGACCTTCGTCACGGGGCAGCCCATGTTGATGTCGATCAGCGCCACGTCGTTGCCGTAGCGTTCGACGATGCGGCGGGCCTGGTCGGCCACCATCCGCGGCTCTGCCCCGAAGATCTGCACCGCGCAGGGCGTTTCCTCCGGTGAGAAAGTCAGTAGCGCATTGGAGATGCGGGAGTCCGGGTTGTAGTGCAACCCCTTCGCGCTGACCATCTCGGTGTAGGTGAGTCCGGCGCCCATGCGTTTGCAGATGCCCCGGAACGGCGCCTCGGTGATTCCGGCCATCGGCGCCAGGACCACGTTGCCGGAGGCCAGCAGCGCTCGCATGCGCTCGCTCGGGGGAAGTCCGAGGTCGCGGTCTCCGAGCGCCTCGAGCACGACCTGCCACGCCGAGACCTTCGCGTCCAGGCTCAGCGATGCGTTGGCCGGGCTCGTCGAGGGCAATCTAACGAAGCGCACGTCGAGGGCGTCCGGCAGGGACGGCCGCACCAGCCGTTCGAACAGCTGCTCGGCCTTCGCCCCGTTGAAGAAGACCGTGTGGACCTGAGGATGCTCGGCGAAGAAGGTCGCGAAGTCGTTGGGCGTCTCCGAGCCCGCCACGATCGACGTGTCGAGGCTCCCCTCGCGCTGTCCGGAGTGCAAGACGTCCCACAGCGAGACCCCTGCGGCTCGCAGACGCTCCGTGCGCGACTCGTAGCCAGGCCCTTCGGGCCAGTCCAGGAGCCGGGCCATGACCGGCCAGAACGCGTTTCGGGGGTTCGCGTAGTACTGGTGCGCCTGCAGGGACAGCACGCTCGGCATCGTGCCGAGGACCAGCACGCGAGCGTCGGGTGCGGCGATGTAGTCGAAACCGCGATTCACTCGGCAGCGCGCGCCTTCAGCTTGAAGCCGTACAGGCAGCGCGGCGTGATGCCGAAGTCGCCGCTCTCGGCGGTATCGAGGGTCAGTTCGCTGCACGCCACTGGCTTGCCCCTCTTGTGCAGGC
Source organism: uncultured Eubacteriales bacterium (assembly GCA_964354945.1). Lineage (GTDB taxonomy): Bacteria > Actinomycetota > Coriobacteriia > Anaerosomatales > CAVXGS01 > CAVXGS01. The sequence continues at coordinate 589 of CAYHCN010000218.1, read as the reverse complement.
CGCACAAGTTGTCGGCGCGGAGCTCTCGGCAGGTCATGTGCACCTCGAGGAAGTCGAGAGTCGTGCGGCAGGCGCTTCGCGGAACAGCCACCCAGTCCCCATCGACCTTGGCGCCGTGGAGCTCGTAGTAGCGCTTCATGTCCGGTGTCATCACGGTGTGAACCCGTACTTCATCCTTGCCGAAGATCACGTCGCTCCTCAAGGTGAGGTAGAAGGTGAACACGCGGCAGCACTCCGCCTCGCAATGCTCCAGCCAGCAGAGACACTCGTCGCACGAGCGCGACGCTTCGATGAGGTCCACCTCGGTCATTCGCCGAATCTCCGGAGTGCCCGGGCATGGGCCTTTGCCGCCTCGACATCCCGATTCCTGTGCGGCGCGGTCGTGACGAGCGCGTCCAGAAGACGCGCTGACGCTTCGGCCACCTCATCCACCGCACGCTCAAAGGCGTCCTCGTTGGCAGCTGACGGCTTCGCGTACCCGCTGATCTTGCGGACGTACTGCAGCGCTGCCGAGCGGATCTCTTGATTGCTCGCTGGCGGGTCGAAGTTGAACAGGACCTTGATGTTGCGGCACACGAGGCTCACCTCA
>CAYHCN010000217.1:0-4129 GCA_964354945.1 uncultured Eubacteriales bacterium | reverse complement strand
ATCTCCGAGCGCCACATCGCGAGATCCTTCTCGCGCTTCATCTGAGGCAGCTACATGACATAGACGTTGTGCAGGTTGGCGAGCTCCTCGTAGGCCTTCTTCTTGCCGTCGCAGGTCGTCTCGCCGATGACGAGGTCGGCTTCCTGGATGTATGGGCATACCTTGCCGAGCTTGAAGCCCATGAACGACTTGATGAGCGCGCAGGTGTTGCGGGGCAGGATCTGTTCGACTTGGTCGTAGGCGAACTCGGCGCCTGCGCACAGGCCGACGCACCAGCCACCGGCAGCACGGATGATCTCCTCGGGCACGTAGAGGCAGAACGTCCCGACGACCTTGCCGCCGGTCTTGCGGAAGTCGTCGAGCTCCTTGACCCGCAGACCGTGGACCTCGGTCATCACGAAGTCGAGATAGCCCATCCCCTCAGGGCGGTTCTCTTGCGTGAGGTAGGCGTCCCCGTACATCTGGCCGACAGCGCCGAGAAGGGCGTCGTGAGACGGCAGGTCGAGCCCGAGCTCTTCCCACATGGGGCGGTAGTCGACGGTCTGATCGCTCATCGGATCACTCCTTGGGTGGTGTGTTCTGCCGGCGGCCGGCGGAGGCGATGTCGGACACACATCATAACTCGCACGAATCGCATCATGAAAGTATTGTCTATAGTTATGGACGGGTCCTCCCAGTATCAGCTCGTCGTTCGTTCGGGTGCCGGATGTCAGCCCCATGGCCGATACTGCTGCGCGGCCGGGCGGTCTATACTCTCGTGCTGAGGCGTTGCCACCCATTCGCGCGTCGCTGTACCTCCGCGACGAGAGGGAACGCGAGAGCATGCCCGCAGACGAGTTGAACGAACCCGTTCCTCCCGCCGCAGATCCGGCCGACGTCGACGAGTTCGGCGACGAACTCGGCGAGGGCGAGTGGAGCGAGGAAGACGCGGACGACCAGCGTGAGGGGCGCATGCGCGCCGTCGTCGCGGTGATCGTCCTCGTCATCGTCGTCATCCTCGTGCTGCTGCTCCTGCGCATGTGCGGGACTACGACGAAGTCGGGCAGTGCGGGGGACAAGACCATCGTCGGCGTGCCGCCTCAGGTGCGCGTGGAGAACGTGGTCTCGGTGTGGCTCAAACCCCAGGCGTCGATGAAGCAGGTGCTCTCCGACGCTCGGGTGAGAGCGACCTCAACAAGGTCGATGGGTGAGGGGCTCTACTTCGTCTTCCTCCCCGACGGCGAGGATCCCGATGCGGCTGTCCGGCGGCTCAAGGCAGATGCCGAGGTGAACGACGCGGGCTTCGTCTACGACCAGCTCAAGGTCGCGCCGGCGTCGAGCACGCCGTAGCGGTGAAGCGTTCGAGCGCCCCGCGCGCCCAAGCGGGCGCGGTCCCTCGGCGCAGTCCCTAGCTCACCCGAGCGCGCGGGTAGCTCCCGAGGACCTTGACGTCTCGCAGCTTCAGCCGCAGGCAATCGAGCGCAGTGCGGACGTGCTGATCTTCCACGTGCCCTTCGAGGTCGACGAAGAACATGTAGTCGCCCAGCGCTCGTTTGGTGGGGCGTGACTGGATCTTGGTGAGGTTGATCTCGCCGTAGGCGAACTCCGACAGGATCATCAGCAGTGCACCGGGCTTGTCGGCCTTGAGGAACAGCGCGAGTGACGTCTTGTCATCGCCGGTCCTGGGCCGAAGGCCTCTGCCGATGAGCACGAAGCGCGTCTGATTGCCCGCATAGTCCTCGATGGCCGGCTCGACGATCTTGCCGCCGTAGAGCTCCGCGGCCAGTCTGGTGCCAACAGCCGCGACCGTCGGATCGCCGACTGCGCGCTGGACTGCCTCGGCGGTCGAGTTTGCGGCGAGCACGGTGCGACCGGGGAGATTGCGCGAGAGCCACCGACGGCACTGCCCGGTGGCCTGAGGATGCGAGACGACGGTGGCAACGCCGGCGAGATCGGCGCCCGGTGCGAGGATCAGCGCGTGATGGATGTCGACGACGAGCTCGCCCTGGATCTCGAGCGAGGTCTCGAACGCGAGGGCATCGAGCGTTGCAGGCACGCTTCCCTCGACGGAGTTCTCGATGGGCACGACGCCGCCGTCGGCCTGGCCGCGCTCCACGGCCTCAAAGACCTCGTCGATCGAGACGCACGGGTAAGGGTCGAGACCATCGATCCCGAGCGAGAGGAGCGCTTCCTCGGAGAACGTCCCGGCGGGACCGAGGAACGCGAATCGGGGCATCTACTCCTCCGTTCCCGCAACGGCCACGGCAGCCGACTGCGAACCTTTGGCGAGTGGAGCGCGGACACGGTCGCGCCCCTCGTGCTTGGCACGATACAGCGCATCGTCGGCTTCGCGCAGCAGTTCTTCGCGATCGGCGGCATGCTGAGGATACGTCGCGAAGCCGATGCTCACGGTGAGCCGGCATTCGGCGACGCCCTCATCGTTGCAGAAACGGTGCTCCCGCACCGCGTCGCGCATGTTCTCGGCGGCGACATACGCCCCTCGGGCGCCTGTCTCCGGCAGGATGACCGCGAACTCCTCGCCGCCGTAGCGGCACACCACGTCGACCTCTCGGACAGCGCCGCGGAGTACGCGGCCCAGCTCGGCCAACGCCACGTCGCCCGCGGGATGGCCGAACTGGTCGTTGAACTGCTTGAACTGATCGGTGTCGATCATGAGCAGCGACACGTCGTGCACGTAGCGGCGTCCGCGTTCGACTTCCTCGCCGAGCCGCTGCTGCAGGTAGCGGTAGTTGTGGAGACCCGTGAGCTCGTCGGTCATCGACAGCCGCCGTGTGAGCTTGTAGAGCTGCGAGTTCTCCACGGCTACCACCAGCTGGCTGGCGACTGCCGACAGGATCAGCACGTCGTCCTGCTCGAGCAGGACGGCTTCGTCACCCGGCGCGCAGAAGATGACCTGGAGGTCATGGTGGTCGTGCACGGGCACGCACGACATGAGCGATTCGTCCCCGGCGTCCGCCGTGCGCGCAACGAAGACCCGCTCGCCACTCCCCTTCTCGAGGATGAGCACGATGCACTCGCTCACTCCGATCATGCGGGCGACCACGTCGGCAAGCTCCTCGGCGACGGACTCGATGTCGAGGTTCTTGTGGACGATCTCCGTGATCCGCGACACCGCTTGGAGCTGCTCCACGCGCACGGCGAGATTCCGGTTCGCCTCTGCAAGTTCGGCCTCGGCATCCTCGGCTTGGCGCCTGCGCCTGCGCTTCGCAGCGATCACCGCGGAGGTGAAGAGCCCGGCAGCGAGCATCACGAGCACCTTCACCGTGAGGAAGAACAGCGCACCGTTGAGCTGCTCGGCCGCGGGCCGAAGCTCCGGGTACAGGAAGCCGGCCGCCGCGAGCGAGAACGTGTACACGAGCACGGCGGACACCGTCGAGATCACGGCCGGTCGTCTCGGCAGGACGAGGGCGTAGACGACGGTGACAGCGACGAAGATCGCGTACATGGGGTCGAGGTAGCTGCCGAAGGCCACCACCCACGCGGCCAACCCGGCGAGGTCGAAGGGCAGCGCGGCGAGCATCGCCGTCGGCAGGCCGACGCGCCAACGCACCACGAGCGGTGCGAGCGCCAGGCCGACGACCGTGATGACGACCATGCCCGCCCAGAAGAACGCGACCTGCTCGCGAAGAGGCATCAGCAGCTGGCCGGCAGCCCACGCCCACGCGAGAGCCACCACGACGACGAACCTGGCGACAAAGTAGGCGATCGCACCGATGTCAGCGCGACGCTGCATGCCCATCTGACCGTCCCCCCTGCCGGACTTGGGGACGGCCGCCCTCCCCGCGGCCGTCCCTCTGGCTCATTAATCGGCGTGAAGTCCGTTGGGTTTGAGGGTCACGGGTGTTGAGTTCCGTTAGAGTTGCGCTGGTAGAGATGGATACCGACAACCTCAACAGACTGCTCGCCGAGGTCGCCTCGGGTGCGCTGGCGCCCGAGGATGCCGCACGCGCACTCGCGGATCTCCCGTTCGCCGAGGTTTCGTCGGACGAAGCAGGCGATGAGATCGACGCGCGTCTCGATCACCACCGGGCGATGCGGTGCGGCTTTCCCGAGGTCATCCTGTGCCAGGGCAAGTCGCCCGAGCAGGTCCGCGCTATCACCCGCAACTTGCTTGAGCACGGCGACGTCG
>CAYHCN010000216.1:0-4134 GCA_964354945.1 uncultured Eubacteriales bacterium | reverse complement strand
AGCAAGCGCGTTCTCGGTCTTGCGTTCCTGATACAGCTCGATGCCTATGACGACCAGCACGAAGGAGAGCAGGATGCCGCCGTCGATCGGCTCGGCAAGCAGGAAGTTCACCGCGCCGGCGCCGAGCAGAAGCAAGAGCATCGGCTCCCGCAGGACGTCGAGCGCCTGCTGGAGGATGTTGCGGGGACGGGCGGTCGGGAGCTCGTTGGCGCCGTCGGACGCGAGGCGCGATGACGCCTCGGCCTCGGTCAGGCCCCGCCAGTCGATCTCCCCGAGCTCGGGCATGCGTGAGTTGCCCCCTCATTGAAACGACCGGCGTCCACGAGCGCCGGCGCCCCAATCGTCAGGGAGCCGCATCCGCTTAGTCCAGCGTGACCGGGCACGTTCGCGTCCGCTAACCGGTCTCACGGGGTCCCACTGCCGAGAAACGACGAAGCCCCGCTCGTCGGCGGGGCTTCTGTGCGATGCGTGGAGGCGAGGGAGCGCTAGACCGCTGCGGCGTTCGCGTCCTTGGCGACCTCGACGAGCTTGGCAAAGGCGGCCGGCTCGCTGATCGCCATGTCGGAGAGGACCTTGCGGTCCAGGCCGACGCCGGCCCTTTTCAGGCCGCTCATGAACTGGGAGTACGACAGGCCGTTGACGCGGGCGCCGGCGTTGATGCGGGTGATCCACAGGCGGCGGATCTCGCGCTTCTTGTTGCGGCGGTCGCGGTACTGGTACTGCTGCGAGTGCTGGACCTGCTCCTTGGCTGACCGATAGGTGCGGCTCTTGGCGCCGTAGTAGCCCTTGGCTTTGGCAAAGACAGTGCGCCGCTTCTTCTTGGCGGTCACTGCGCGCTTTACACGAGGCATGGTGCGATCACTCCTTGGATCGTCGAGGGGTGACGGTCCGGCTTGCTGCTAGCCGATTCCGAGGTTCTTCTTGATGACGTTGTTGTCGCACGGAGCGATCTCTGTCTCGTGACGGAAGTTGCGCTTCCGCTTCGGCGACTTCTTGGTGAGGATGTGGCTCTTGAACGCCTTGCCGCGCATGATCTTGCCCGTCCCTGTCACGCGGAACCGCTTCGCAGCCCCCTTGTGGGTACGCATCTTGGGCATGTGGTTGGCCTCCTACTCCTCGGCGGACTCTGCCGCCGGCTGATCTTCCGTGACTTCCGCCCCTGTGTCGGTCTCGGTCTCGCTCTCGGCCGCCTTGGCCTTGGGCTCGATCTTCTTCGTCGGGGCGAGAAGCATGTGCATGTTGCGGCCTTCGAGCTTGGGCTGAGTCTCGATCACCGCGTCGTCGCCGAGCTCCTCGGCAACGCGCTCCAAGATCCTCAGACCGAGCTCGGGATGAGCCATCTCGCGGCCACGGAACATGATCGTGACCTTGACCTTGGCACCCGCGTCCAGGAACCGCATGACGTGGCGCTTCTTGGTCTCGTAGTCATGCTTGTCGATCTTGGGCCGGAACTTGATCTCTTTGATCTCGACCTTGGTCTGGTTCTTCCGAGCCTGCTTGGCCTTGATGTCCTGCTCGTACTTGAACTTGCCGTAGTCCATGATCTTGCAGACAGGCGGGTCGGCATCCGGAGCGATCTCTACGAGATCGAACCCCTGGTCGTCGGCGATCCTGAGCGCATCGGACATCGCGAAGATGCCGAGCTGGCTCCCGTCGACACCGATCAGGCGGCACTTCTGGGCTCGAATGCGGTCGTTGATCCTAGGATCGTTCGTGCTTATGAGCGGTCACCTCCGTGGCTGGCGCCCACCGCTACAGACGGCTCGGCGCAAAAACAAAACTCCCGCGGCATACAGCCGACGGGAGATGAAATACGAGCACGCGAGCCTACCTGTGGCTCTCGCTCGTTCGCATCGACCAGACAGCTGCCCTCATCGGCGCCGCAAGGTGGGGACCTTCACACCCGCGTGGGCGGGGTCCCGCTTGTGTGCGTTATTCGATTAGCGCACGGATTATAGCCGCGAGCCTGCGGGGTGTCCACCCGCGGCCTCAAGGAGTCAGTCCTCGAGAAGGGGGCCGGCGGGGTCGAACCTGATCGACACGTCACCCGCCTCGTCCGACCTGAGTGTCTCGATCCCCTGTGCAGCGAGGAGGCCCAGAGTGGACGGCGACGGATAGCCGTAGGGGTTGTCCCCAACACTCACGAGCGCGTAGCTCGGGGAGAGGGTCTTGACCACCCGCTCGGAGAGAGCTCCTTCATCAGCGTGGTGGCCGACCTTCAGCACGTCGACGTCTCCAAGGCGGCCTTCGTCGATCAGGGTCTCGAGTACCGGAGCCTCCGCGTCGCCCGCGAGCAGTGCGGTCGCGCCGGAAGCCGTGACAAGCGCGACCAGGCTGGCGCCGTTGGGATCGGTTAGGCTCGCACCCTTCGTGGGCCAGAGCACCGACAACCTGAGGCGCCCGACATCGAGCTTCGCACCTGCTGCAAGCTCCGTCGCCTGAACAGACGCTGTCCTCTCGATGTGGGCCAGCGTCGAGGCAACACCCGGCTCGCGGAAGCCTGCGCCGACATACAGCTTCGAGTACGGCACCGCCTCACTCAGCCCCTGGATGCCTCCGGTGTGGTCCGGATGCGGATGGGTGAGAACGACCCCGTCGAGCTTCGCGACTCCTACGCGCGCGAGCGCTTCTCGAAGGGCGGTCGGATCCGGGCCGGCGTCCACCAGCAGTGCGTGATCACCGTCCGTGAGCAGGATGGCGTCGCCTTCGCCGACGTCGAGCATCGCCAGTCGAGGTCGATCGGGCGAAGCAGCGCGCCTCTCGGGTCCCGATGCCGTGGGCACGGGTGGCGTGCCGCCGATAGTGACTCCCTGGGGTCTTCCGGACGCGCAGCCGGCAAGAAGGAGAAGGCACACCGCGAGCGGCAGGACCTCCAGGCGCACCGAGCGGGGGCCGCGCGGCCCGATCACGTCGCGTCACCTCGCCTACGGCTTCTCGGAGAGCACCTGCTCGGCGAAGCGGGCCACCGGCATCGCGCCGATGTCGCCGGCGGTGCGCTCCCGCACTCCGACGTTGCCCTCCTCGGCTTCGCGATCGCCGACCACCAGCATGTACGGCACCTTCTGCTGCTGAGCCTTGGCGATCTTGACCCGCATCGGCTCGCTCTCCGAATAGACCTCCGCGCGTACCCCGGCCTTCGAGAGCTCGGCTCTGACCTGATCGGCATAGTCGAGGTGCCGGTCAGCGATGGGGATGATCACGGCCTGCACCGGCGCGAGCCACGTCGGGAACGCTCCCGCGTAGTGCTCGATGAGGATGCCGAAGAAGCGCTCCATACTGCCGAGGATGGTGCGGTGCAGCATGAACGGAACCGCCTCGGTGTTGTCAGCGGTGCGGTAGGTAAGCCCGAAGCGCGCGGGGAAGTTGAAGTCGACCTGGATCGTTGAGCACTGCCACGTGCGGCCGATAGCGTCACGCAGCTTGATGTCGATCTTGGGCCCGTAGAACGCGCCGTCGCCCTCGTTGATCTCGAAGGGGATGCCGCGCTCCTTGAGCGTCTCGATGAGCGCGTCAGTCGCAAGGTTCCAGTCGGCATCATCGCCGATCGACTTCTCGGGGCGGGTCGAGACCTCGGCCGAGTACTCGAAACCGAAGACGCCCATCACGTAGTCGACGAAGTCGAGCATGCCGATGACCTCGTCGTGGACCTGCTCGGCGGTGCAGAAGATGTGCGCGTCGTCCTGGGTGAAGCCGCGGGCACGCATCAGGCCGTGCACGACGCCGGACAGCTCGTGGCGGTACACCGTGCCGAACTCGGAGATGCGCATCGGCAGGTCGCGGTACGAACGCACGTCGTTGCTGAAGATGAGGACGTGGCCGGGGCAGTTCATCGGCTTCACGGCGTACTCGTTGACGCGGCCGTCGCCCTCGTCGATCTCGAAGAAGTACATGTTCTCGCCGTAGAAGTCGTAGTGCCCGCTGATCTTCCACACGTCGGTCTTGTAGATGTGCGGAGTGATTGCCTCGACGTAGCCGCGCTCGTAGAGCACACCACGGAGCCACTCCTGCATCAGCCGAAGGACGCGGGCGCCCTTGGGGTGATACAGCGGAAGACCGGCGCCGGCGACCTCGTGGAAACTGAAGAGGTCGAGTTCCTTGCCGAGCTTGCGGTGGTCGCGCTTCTCGGCCTCCTCG
>CAYHCN010000215.1:0-4172 GCA_964354945.1 uncultured Eubacteriales bacterium | reverse complement strand
TCGACTTCGAAGTCGACGCCGGAGAGGTTGTCGCGCTTGTTGGCGACAACGGCGCAGGCAAGTCGACGCTCGTGAAAGCCATCGCCGGCGTGCAGTTGGCCGATGAGGGGGAGTTCTTCTTCAAGGGCAAGCAGGTCAAGATCACCAGTCCACAGGATGCGACGAATCTGGGGATCGCCACCGTCTACCAGGACCTTGCTCTGTGCGACAACCTCGATGTTGTCGCCAATCTCTACCTTGGCCGTGAACTGTTCGCGAAGGGGCCGGCCAGGGCGGGCTACTTCATCGACGAGACCACGATGGAGAAGAGCGCTCTGAGTCTGCTGGATTCGCTGGCGGTGACGACGATCAAGGATGTCCGTGAGTACGTCGGCTCGCTATCCGGCGGCCAACGGCAAGCCGTGGCGATCGCCCGGTCACTTCTCGGCGAGCCTTGCGTGGTGTTGCTCGACGAGCCGACGGCCGCGCTGGGGGTCTCGCAGACCGAGCAGGTGCTCAACCTGATCGGGACATTGCGCAACCGCGGGCTCGGCGTCGTCGTCATTAGTCACAACCTCGAGAACGTCTTCGCCGTGGCCGATCGGATCATCGTATTGCGCTTGGGGCGTCGAGCCGCCTCATTCGATGTCCGCGGGGTCAGCCGCGAGGACGTAGTCGCCGCCATCACCGGAGCGGAGTTCGGCCTTGGAGCCGATCTGCGCAAGGAGAACGCATGAGCGACGAGCCGCAGACGCCCGCTTCGGTGCGCGGCGTTGGCGAACTGTTCCGAGGCGTTGGGCGCAAGCTCGCAGCGGGAGAGGCGGGCGCGCTGCTGGTGCTGCTGATGGTCGGGGCGATCTGGACGTTCTTCCAGCTCCAGAACGACCGCTTCCTGAGCCCGGGCAACCTCACGAACCTCATGCTTCAGCAGGCAGCGGTCGCCACGATCTCGATCGGGGTCGTGCTCATCCTGTTGCTGGGAGAGATCGACCTCTCGGTGGGAGCGGCGAGCGGCTTCTGCGCCTCGGTCATGGCCGTGCTGATGGTGACCAAGGGCGTTTCGCCGATCCTGTCGATGCTCGCGGCGCTGCTACTGGGATCCGCGATCGGATTGTTCAACGGGTTCATGGTCACGCGCTTTAGGATCCCGTCGTTCGTGGTCACGCTGGCCGGCTCGCTCACATTGGTCGGGCTACAGCTCTATGTGCTCGGCGAAACCGGCACGATCAACCTTGGCGACAACTTCGTCACCCAGCTCACGAGCACGTTCTTCCCACCTGCTGTCGGGTGGGCGGTTGCCGCGGGCGCTATCGTCCTCACCGCCGCAGTTGCCCTCACAGGACGCGCGCGCCGACGTGCTGCCGACCTGCGCGTGCAGTCCATGCGCAGCCTCATCCTCCGCTTGGTGGTCGTCGACGCGGCGATTGTCGCGCTGGTCTTCATCGTGAACCAGGACCGCGGCCTGCCACTTGTCGTCTGCATCGTGTTCGGGTTGGCGCTCGCGTTCGCCTATCTGACCGAGAGCACCCGGTTCGGCCGGCACATGTTCGCGGTGGGCGGCCAATCGGAGGCTGCACGCAGAGCCGGCATCCAGATCAACCACGTGCGCTTGATCGTGTTCGTACTGGGATCGACACTCGCCGCGACGGGCGGGGTCTTGGGCGCTTCTCGGCTGATGGCCGTCAACCAGTCATCGGGCGGCAGCGACCTGCTGCTCATGGCGATCGCGGGTCCCGTCATCGCGGGAACGAGCCTGTTCGGTGGGCGCGGTTCGGTGTGGTCGGCACTGCTCGGCGCCGTCGTCATCGGCTCGATCGCCAACGGGATGAACCTGCTCGCTTTCTCGTCGTCGGTGAAGTACATCGTCACCGGCGCCGTGCTGATCACCGCAGTCACCATCGAGTCCATCACGCGAATGAGACGGCAGGGCGAACGCTAGACAGATTCCGCTCGCCCCTCGCCGATGACCCGGCACGGATTCCCTGCAGCAGTAACGCCAGCGCGGACCGAGCGCGTCACGACGCTTCCGGCGCCGATGACGGAGTCGGCCCCGATGTCGACGCCCGGCAACACGATCACACCGCCTCCGAGCCACGCCCTCGATCCGATCGAGATGGGAAGGGCTGATTCGAGACCGCCCACCCTCTGCTCCGCATCGCGTGGATGATCCGCAGTCAACAGCTGGACGCAGGGGCCTAGCTGAACGTCGTCGCCGAGGGTGATTGATGCCGCGTCGAGGAAGACGCAGGCCATGTTGACGAACACCCGCGCGCCGAGGCGTATCTGCGTACCGTAGTCGCAGTGGAACGGCGCCTCCACCCACGACTCCGCCCCGATGTCGCCGAGCAAGTCGCGGAGTAGCAGTTCACGCGCATCGTCGTCCGCCGGATCCAGCAAGCCGAGCTGCTGAGTGAGGCGCCGAGCACGAACGCGCGCCGCGACGAGCTCCGGGTCGCCGGCGTCGTAGGGCAGTCCGCGAAGCATCTTGTCCTGCTCGCTCACAGAGATCCCCGTCCCTCGTGGGGCTCGGGCTGCCCTCCGGCCCACACCCCGGCGTAGACCTCGAGAATGCGATCCATGTCGGCGTTCACGGTCTCGTCCACGAGCCGCCGCCGTTCGTCTGCATCGAACCATTCGAGCGTCCGGCGAATGCCGTCGCCAAACGGGATCGTGGTTTGGAAGCCAGGTACGAACGACTTGATCTTGGTGTTGTCGAACACCACGCTCCACGTCTTGTCGCCCAGCAAGCTCCCGGACAGCTCCGGCACCACTCGCGCGATGAGATCCGACGGAACGTGGACGATGTTCGCTTCAACTCCTAGCGCTGCGGCGATCGTCTCGTAGATCTGGTTCCACGTCAGCACCTCGTCCGAGGTTATGTGGAAGGCCTCCCCAAGCGCTCGTTCGTTGCCGAGCAGGCCCAGGAGCCCTCGCGCGAAATCGTCGGCGTGCGTCACGACCCACAGGGAAGAACCATCGCCGTGGACGATGATCGGCCGCCGCTTCACGAGCCGGTCGGCCAGCGTGTAGGTCCCCCACCCGCCGACAGCGATCGGCAGATTCGAGTCGTAGGTCATGGACGGGCGGACGATCGTCGCGGGGAAGCCCTCGTCCCGATACGCCTCCATCAGCCGCGCTTCGCACGCGATCTTGTCTCGGGAGTACTCCCAGTACGGGTTGTCCAGCGGCGTGGACTCGCTGATGAGGTAGTTGGCTGGCGGCTTCTGATACGCCGAGGCCGAGCTGATGAAGACGTACTGCCCTACCCGGCCCCTGAAGAGGTCGACGTCGCGATCGATGTCGGCGGGCCTGAAGGCGATCCAGTCGACGACAGCATCGAACTCTGCGTCGCGCAAGACGGCGCGGACTCCCTCAGGACGGCGGATGTCCGCGGTCAGAACTTGGGCGCCGGGCAACTCGACCGTCCTCAATCCACGATTGAGGACGGTCAGTTCGAGACCCTCGGCGATCGCCAGTCGGCTCACCGCAGCGCTGATGAAGCCAGTGCCGCCTATGAACAGCACTCTCATGGTGCGCTCCTACCCCTACTTGCAGTCGGGCACCTCAGACCGGCGCGCCCGGTCCCAGAGGAATCCCAAGCAGGTACCACGCTGCGAAGAAGAGCGTCCACACGATCGTGAGGGCGACGAAGTACGGCAGCATCAGCGCGATCACGGTGCCGATGCCAGAGCGCTTGTCGTAGCGCGCCGCGAACACAACGATGAGCGGGAAGTAGGCCATGATCGGGGTGACGATGTTGATCGGTGAGTCGGCCACGCGGTACGCCGCGAGCACGGTCTGCGGAGCGATACCCAGCCGCAGGAACAGCGGCACGAAGATTGGCGCAAGTAGCGCCCACTTCGCGATGGCTTGGGGCATGATGATGCCCACTACCAGCGTGATCGCGATCGCGCCGAGCAGCAGCCACAGACTGCCGACGTTCATGCTCTCGATCGTGTCGCCCAGTCGCACAGCCGCGATCTGGGCGAGGTTCGAGTAGTTGAAGTACGCGATGAACTGGGCGATGAGCAGGAACAGGAACAGCAGTCCCGCCAGTCCGGCCCACGACTTCTGGATTGCGCCGATGATGTCGTTGCTGCCGGTGAGTGTCGCCGCGCCGCGACCGTATCCCAGACCCGCGCCGAGGAACACGAGCGCGATGATCACGATGAGGCTGTCCATGAACGGCGACG
>CAYHCN010000214.1:0-4186 GCA_964354945.1 uncultured Eubacteriales bacterium | reverse complement strand
CCGCCTTCGCTCGTGCGCCGCTCGACGACTGCTCGGATGTCGACGGCCGCTGCGGCATCGGTGCCGAAATCCTCACTCGCGGCGCGGAACTCGGCGGGAGTCAGGTCCTGCAGCGTGCGCCCCTCCTGCTCGAGCTTCAGCACGAGCTTGCCCACGATCTCGTGCGCCTGGCGGAACGGGACTGACTTCCCCACCAGGTAGTCGGCGAGATCGGTGGCTGCCATGAAGCCACCCTGCGCGCCTGCGAACATCCGGGGGCCGTTCACCTTGAGCGTGTCGAGCATGCCGCTCATCGCGCGAAGCGAGGCGGCGAGAGTGTCGATGGCGTCGAAAGCGACTTCCTTGTCCTCCTGCATGTCCTTGTTGTAGGCCAGCGGTAGTCCTTTGAGCGTCACGAGCAACGCCGAGAGGTCCCCGACCACCCGGCCGGTCTTCCCTCTGACCAGCTCGGCGAAGTCGGGGTTCTTCTTCTGGGGCATGATCGACGACCCGGTCGAGAACTCGTCATCCATGGTCACGAAGCCGAACTCCTCCGTGGACCACAGGATCAGTTCCTCGGCGAGCCGCGACAGGTGGACCTGGGCTACAGCGCACGCGTAGACGAGGTCGAGCAGGAAGTCGCGATCGGATACGGCGTCCATCGAGTTCGGCGCGACCTCCGAGAACCCCAGCCGCTTGGCGACGTACTCGCGGTCCAGGTCGAAGGTGGTGCCGGCAAGCGCGGCGCTGCCAAGGGGCAGTACGTCGGCGGCCTCGTATGCGTGCCGTAGCCGAGTGAAGTCGCGCGCGAACATCCACGAATACGCGAGCATGTGGTGGCTGAACAGCACCGGCTGCGCCTTCTGAAGATGCGTGTAGCCGGGCATGACCAGGTCGAGGTTGTATTCGGCGAGCCTGACGAGTGCCTTACGAACGCACACGACCCGATACGCGAGGTCGGAGATGACCCGCTTGGCGTAGAGCCGCGTATCCGTCGCCACCTGGTCGTTGCGGCTGCGAGCGGTGTGGAGTCGCGCACCCGCGGGGCCGATCCGCTCCGTGAGGGCCCGCTCGATCGCCATATGGACGTCCTCATCGGCGATATCGAACTCGAAATGGCCGTCGCGGATCTCTCGGTAGATCTCCGAGAGCCCCGTCTCGATGGCATCGGCATCGGCGTCCGAGATCACCCCCTGCTTGGCGAGCATGCGCGCGTGGGCGATCGAGCCGCGAATGTCCTCGGCCCACATCCGCTTGTCGACCGGCAGCGACGCACCGAACTCCTGAAGGAACTTGCCCGGCGTCTTCTCGAACCGCCCGGACCACGGGGTCTTGGAGTCAGTCATGAGTCCCCTCAATCATTCGGCGTCGTCCGTTGCGGCACTCGGGCCTTCGGAGGGCGCCTCCGAGGACGGCTGCGCGTCGGAACCCTGAGCCGCAGCCTGCGGGGTCGCCTTGGCGGACGGCTCGGTTGGCGATGTCTCGGCAGTCTCCTCGCGCTTCCTCTGCCCAAGGATGTAGCCGAACCAGAACGCGAGCAGTGACGGCCCGAAGAGAAGCAGCGCGACGAGCGCGATGATCAGGAACTCGGAGCCGCCGATACTCATGGCTGGCTAGACCTCGCCTTCCTTGCCGACCTTGCGGCGCTGGCGCGCCCAGACCTTCACCGGCAGGCCGTGCAGGTCGATGAAGCCCTTCGCAGCCTTGTGGTCGAAGGTGTCAGCCGCGTCGTACGTCGCGAGATTGTAGTCGTACAGCGAGTACGGGCTGCGGCGGCCGACCGTAACGCAGGACCCCTTGTAGAACCGAAGTCTCACGTCGCCGGTGACCAGCTGTTGGGTCGTCTCGATGAAGCCGTCGAGCGCCTCCTTCAGCGGCGAGAACCACATGCCGTTGTAGACGAGTTCGGCCCACTTCTGCTCGACACCGAGCTTGTAGTGCAGCACCTCGCGCTCGAGACAGAGATCCTCCAGGGCCTTGTGCGCAACGATCAATGTGAGCGCGCCGGGAACCTCGTAGATCTCGCGGCTCTTCACGCCGATAAGGCGGTTCTCGATCATGTCGATCCTGCCGAACCCATGCTTGCCGGCGAGCTCGTTCATCCGGTTGATGATCTCGTGGAAGCTGCACAGCTCGCCGTTCAGGGCCACGGGGATGCCCTGCTCGAAGCTGATCTCCGCGTATTCGGGGTCGTCGCACGTGTTGCCGCGCGTGTCGGCGGTCAGGGTGTAGATGTCGGCCGGCGGTTCGACCCACGGATCCTCCAGGATGCCGCACTCGATCGCGCGACCCCACAAGTTGTCGTCGATCGAGTACGGGTTGTCCTTGGTCGTCGGTACGGGGATGCCCCGCTCGGCGGCCCAGTCCATCTCCTGCTCGCGGGTGCACAGGTCCCACTCCCGGACCGGGGCGAGGACCTCGATGTCGGGGTCGAGCGCCGAGATCCCCACCTCGAAGCGCACTTGGTCGTTGCCCTTGCCGGTACAGCCGTGGGCGATGTACTTCGCGCGCTGCTTGTGCGCCTCTTCGACGAGGTGCTTCACGATGATCGGCCGGCTCATCGCCGAGAGCAGGGGGTACTTGTTCTCGTAGAGCGCGTTGGCCTTGAGGGCCTTGGACAGGAACTCGTCGACATACTCCTCGCGGACATCCTTGCAGATCGATTCGATGGCGCCGATGTTGAGCGCCTTCTGCCGGACGAACTCGAGGTCCTGGCGCTCCTGACCGACGTCGACGACGAGCGCGACGACATCGAGGTCGTAGTTCTCGGCGATCCACTTGATCGCGACGGAGGTATCGAGACCTCCGGAGTATGCGAGGAGACACTTCTCACGAGCCACTGGTAGATCCCTTCGGTGGTGGCGGGTCGCTTTCGCGTGCGAATGCGGTCGCTGTGCGGTACCTCTTTAGGAGACGCCCCGGAACTTGTTGAGCTGGTCTACCAGCTTCTCGGCGTCGGCTGCACCGTTGGTGATGACGAGGATCGTATCGTCGCCGGCGATGCTGCCGAGTATCCCGTCGAGCTCGGCGGCGTCGAGTGCCGCAGCAACGCCGGGCGCGGTACCCGTCGACGCCTTCACGATCACGAGGTTGTCGGTGTACTTCACGTCGGTGACGAGGTCGGCCACCATCCTCTGCAGGTGGAGGTCCTCGGCGAGAACGTACACACCCTCCGGCAGCTTCTTCAGCCCCATCTCGGTGATGTCGCGCGACACGGTCGCCTGCGTGCACACGAAGCCACGCTTCTTGAGCAGCTCGACCAGTGCGCGCTGGGTTCGCACGCGCTCGTCACGAACGATGCTCCGAATCGCGTCTTGGCGCTCGAGCCTCTTCCTCATCGGTCCAATCCCGTCTTCAGTCGCGGATGTGACGAGCCGTGCGGCCGCCGGTGGCGGCCTAGCCGAGCACCAGCGAGAGCAACGCCTTCTGGGCGTGGAGGCGGTTCTCCGCCTCGTCGAACACGATCGAGTTCTCGCTGTCGATGACCTCGTCAGTGACCTCCTCGCCGCTGTGGGCGGGGAGGCAGTGCATGAACTTCGCCGAGGGTGACGCCGACTCCATGAGATCCATGTCGCACGCGAAGGGAGCGAAGACATCGACCCGCTCGCCGTGCTCGGACTCCTGGCCCATCGAGGCCCACGTGTCGGTGGCGACGACATCCGCGCCGTCGACGGCGGCGGCGGCGTCGTGGGTGACGCTGATTCGAGCACCCGTCGCGAGCGCAATGACCCTGGCCCGCTCGACGATCCCCGTCTCGGGCTCGAAGCCTTCCGGAGTCGCGATGCGCACGTCGGACCCGGCGAGGGCACCGCCGAGAAGGTACGTGTGGGCCATGTTGTTGCCGTCGCCCACGTAGGCGAGCTTCACGCCCGCGAGCCGGCCGAGGTGCTCCTTCATGGTGAGGAAGTCGGCGAGCCCCTGACAGGGGTGGTGCTCGTCGGTGAGCGCGTTGATCACCGGCACCGCGGCGTGCTCTGCCAGCTCCTCGATGGTCGATTGGGCGAACGTGCGCAGCACGATCGCGTCACAGTAGCGCTCGAGCACCTTCGCGGTGTCGTGGATCGACTCGCCGCGGGAGAACGCGCCCTCGGGCCCGCTCATGACGATCGGATGAGCCCCCAGCCGAGCACACGCGACCTCGAACGACACCCGCGTCCGCAGCGACGGCTTCTGGAAAAGGAGGACCAGGATTTTGTTCGCCCGCAGC
>CAYHCN010000213.1:0-4206 GCA_964354945.1 uncultured Eubacteriales bacterium | reverse complement strand
TCCTCGTACATCTCGAGCCACTCGTCCCACGAACGCTCTTCTTCCTCGGAGGAAGTCTCCTCGGCCTGCTCGTCTTCGGTCGGCTCCGTCTCAGTCTCGTCGACTTCGAGCACCGGGTTTTCCAGCATCTCGACCTCGATCATCTGAGCGAGATCGGCGATCGGCATGGCGAGGATGTTCAGGCCCTGGTAGACCTGAGGCGACAGGGTGACGCGATGCTTCAGTTCGGGACGTTGCTGGAGCTCCACCGCGCGCCCCCTCTCATCCGACTACCCGGTCGACGGCCGTCACGAGAAGGGCCGCCGCTGGCAGCAAATAGTATACCGTGCGCAGCTCAACAAGGCTTTACCAGTACGTTCCCGCCGAGGGCCCATTCTCGGCAAACACCTCGTGCATCCCCGTGCAGGGCGGACTGGCGTCACAGGACCGGCGGCAGCTCCGGGACGGGGCGCTCGGGCAATTGAACGACCGCGATCGCGGCGACGACGAGCAGCCCCCCGAGGATCTGCGTGCCCGTGAGCGCCTCCCCAAGGAGCAGGTACGCGCCCAGCCCGGCGATGAACGGCTCCACGGTGGAGGTGACAGTAGCGGCCGTGGGCGGAATGAATCGCAGCGCGTAGAGGAACGCGCCGAAGGGAACGATCGTGGTCACAACGGCCAGGTAGAGCACCGCGGCGAGCGTGGACGCGTCGCCGAGAGGAGCGAGTACCGTGCGCGCGCCCAGCACCACGACCCAGAACAGTGCGGCGAACCCCAGGCCGAACACGAGGGTCGTCCACGGGCTGAAGCGGGTAGCCGCGTAACTCCCCATGAGTGAGTAGCCGGCGAAGAAGACTGCGGACGCAAGTCCCCAGGCGATTCCCGCGGGGACGACCACGAGCCCCTCCCCACCCAGTACTCCGACGACGAGCGCACAGCCAAGCACCGACAGCGCTACGCCGACGGGAAGCTGCCAGGTCAGACGGTGCTTGAGCACCAGGACCGACACCGTCAGCACGAGGATCGGTGCCAGGTACTCGAGCAGGATCGCCGTCGCCACATTGGTGAGCGAGATCGTCTTGAAGTAGGCGAAATGGACCATCGCGAGTCCCGCGACGCCGAACAGGGCAAGGAAAGGGAGCCGACCCGGCGACACGGCGAGGTCACGGCGACGGAACAGCAGCAGGCCGATCGCAAGGAGCACGAAGGAAACCAAGGCGCGGTCGGCCGACAGTGTGGCGGGATCGATTCGGATCCCGAGCGGCTGCACGGGCCACGCCGCCGTCTCGGCCGAAGGCCGTGAGAACAGCCACTTCGCCATGAGCCCACCGGTCGCCCAGCAGGTCGCTGCTGCCAAGGCCAGAGCGTAACCGCGCCATCTGAGCGCGGGATCGTACGTTCGGGACACCGACCCTCCGCTTGCCAAATATACCCCTAGGGGGTATCGTGGGCTGGGATACGAGCTGGGCCAGCATAGCGCGAAACGCCTGAGGAGCCGCAATGTCCGACGCCATCATCGACCGCACCATCACCGACGACGCGGAGCGCCGTCGCATCGTCAACCGGCTCAAGCGGCTGGAGGGTCAGATCCGCGGCCTGCAGTCGATGATCGAGTCGGGTCAGGAGTGCGAAGCCGTGCTCACACAGATCATGGCGGCGAAGTCGGCGCTCAATCAGGTCGGCCTGCACATCATCGGACACTCCATGAAGACCTGCTTGGTCGACACCGAGAACAAGAACCCTGACGAGCTTATCGACGAGGCGATCGCGGTGTTCATGAAGTACTCGTCCTGCGTCAAGTAGGGACCCCTGGGCTCGCCCACCACATCGACCTCGACAGGCGTCGCCCTCGGCGCGACAAGCGTGACAGCAAGAGTGAAGAGCCCCGGCGCGATCAGCGCCGGGGCTCCGTTCGTTTCTTGTGACCAGGCTGCACGGCCGGCCGCGGGGCTACGCTCAGCCGAAGCTGCTCGTGCTGCAGCTTGGCGCGCTTGGCGCCGCTGCCCCGCTCGACGCGCCAACGCGGAGGAAGCCCCCACCGACGCCGACCTTCATCCCCGGTGACCCGCACTCCGGGCAGATCTTGTCGTCATCGCGGATCATGCGTGGCACGAACGTCTCGCCGCGGTGCCCACATGCCGGACAGGTGAGGTCGTAGGTCGGCATGGCTAGAGACCGAACTCCGAGGCCATCGCGTCGGCTCCGCGGGCCCCGACGATCTGCTTGACTACGCTGCCGCCGTCGAACTTGATGATCGTCGGAATGCTCATGACCCCGTACCGGACCGCGAGATCCTGATTCTCGTCGACGTTGACCTTGACGAACTTGGCGCCGTCACCCACACGGGCGGACAGCTTGTCGAGTTCGGGTCCGACCATGCGGCACGGACCGCACCAAGGCGCCCAGAAGTCCACGATCACGGGTACCGCCGAGTCCAGCACCTCGGTCTGGAACTGGGCAGAACTCACGTCTTTGGCCGCGCTCATGAGCTGGCTCCTCTCTCTGCATCTTCAGTCGGTCCATTATACCCATGGGGGTATTTGTGTCAACAGCCGACCCTTGCCCCTTCCCGAACAAGTACCATGTTCCCATGAGGGGGACATCGTGAGCGACGTGACCGCATCCTGGATCGGCCTCAGCCTCGGCGCGTTCGCCGCGGGGGCGGCCATAGTGGGCATTCTCACACTTCGCCGCGCCTTCGAACCGCTGATCGCGATCCTCGGGGCCATCGGCATGGCCGTTGCCGGCTGGTCGCTCGTCGCAGTGGGTCAAGCCTACGGGACGCCACAACTCGTGGCATTCGCCGTCCTCTTCGCTATCGCGACGGGCGCCGGTGGCTATGCGTTCGCCTCGGCCCTGCTCGACTACCTCGCCCGTCCCGCCCCCAAGGCCTTGCCGCTCGATGCCGACGAGATCGGCGAGTCGGAGTCGCGTCCGGTCGTGTTCCTCGTCGCACCGGTGGAGACGCAAGACTACGAGCCGAGAGGGACCGCGCGTGAGCTCCACGACCTTGCTGACGAGGGCGTGTTGCGCCTTGGGATCGGTGTCACGCCGTTCCTCTTCGCCGCGTCGAAGGCCCGCTATCGCGCCTCGGGCGGCAAGAGCCCCGCGTGGCGCGAACTCGAGCGACTCACCGAAGCGGTGGAGCTGCGGCTCGACGCGTCGCTTCACGGCCGCGTACTCCCGTCGACGTGTGACGGCTCCCAGGCGCTCGATCAAGCGCTTCACCAGGCCGTACTGGCGGGAACCAGGAAGGTCGCCGTAGTCCCTGTGGCGGTTTCGGAGCCGCCGGAATACGAGGCGTGCAAGGACCGCATCGACGCCCTGGGGCTACCGGCGGCGGGGATCAGCGTCGAGTACGCCGCGCCGCTGTGGAGCTCGGATGCGGTCGCGGAGTCCGCTGCCCGGCATATCATCGCCGGAGCCATCAACCCTGATTCGACCGGTGTGGTGCTGGTGCTCCACGGCCAGCCCGGCCCCAGAAGTCGACGATACCCTCGCTTCGACGAGGAGGAGAGCGCCTTCGCCAGTCGGATCCGGATGCTGGTCAGCGAGGCGGGAATCCCGTCGGCGAACATCCGCACGGCATGGGCCGAGTGGGCACAACCCGACGTCACCTCGGCAGTGCGGCACCTCGCCGCGCTCGGGTGCGATAGGGTCCTCGTCTCCCCCGCGGTGTTCCCGTTCGACTGCATCGCGACGCAGCTGGAGATTCCGCTGATGGTGCGGCAGGCGCGGGTGGACGCAGTGCCCGTGGTCATGCTCCCGACGTGGCGGGACGACGAGGGCGTGGTAGGCGCGCTGGCACACGCAGCGGCGACAGCGCTCGCAGACGCCACAGGCTCCACGAGATAGAGACCGGTCGAGGCCGGCTGGGCGGACGTAGTCGGAGAACGACCTACTTCGCCTTGCAGCGCTCCCAGTTCCACGATTGCATGCGCCGGATCTGCGGGTAGCGCAGCATGTAACGGACGGCCAGCGAGAGGCCTCCGGGCTCGGCTTCACCGCGAGTCTCGAGGCGTTCGATCGAGCCCCTCAGATCCTCAGCGGAACTCCCCTTGAACAGGGTGTAGCCCTTGCCAACGGCCTTCAGGACGTGAGCATCGCTGCCGCCGGTGGCCGCGAAGCCGCGTCCGCCCGTCAGCGTGCTCGCGGCCGCCTTGTTGGCCCATGAGAGATACGGGAGCGAGTTGTAGACCTCGAGCGCATGGAACGCGAACTCGTTGA
>CAYHCN010000212.1:0-4209 GCA_964354945.1 uncultured Eubacteriales bacterium | reverse complement strand
TGTAGAGCTCGGCGGGGATGTCGAGCATCCGGTAGACGAAGCCGGAGTAGAAGTCGACGTTCGCACTAACGCCCTTGTAGACCCGCCGCTTCGCGGCGATGACCAGCGGCGCGAGCTGCTCGAACCGGGCGTGCAGCTCGTACTCCTCGGAGTAGCCCTTCTCGGCGGCGAGCTCTCGCGCGTACTCCCGGAGGATCAATGCGCGCGGGTCGGACACCGAGTACACCGGGTGGCCCATGCCGTACACCAACCCGCTGTTGTCGAAGGCCTGCCTGTCGAGCAGGCGGTGGATGTAGTCCGCGATCTGCTCGTCATCGGCCCAGTCGGTCACGCTGGTCCTCAGGTCGTCGAACATCCCCACGACCTTGAGGTTGGCTCCGCCGTGGCGGGGGCCCTTGAGCGACCCTAGCGACGCCGCGATCGCCGAGTACGTGTCGGTACCCGTCGACGAGACGACGTGGGTCGTGAACGACGAGTTGTTGCCTCCGCCGTGCTCGGCGTGGAGCACGAGGGTCATGTCGAGCACGAGCGCCTCGAGTTCGGTGAACTTGCTGTTGGGCCGCAGCATGTGCAGGAAGTTCTCGGCGGTTGAGTACTCGGCGCACGGCTTGTGGATCACCAGGCTCTTGTTGTGGAACTCTTCGAGGTAGGCCTGGTACGCGTAGACGGCGAGCATCGGGAACTTGGCGATGAGGTGGAGGCTTTGGCGCAGTAGGTTGCGCGTGGAGGTCTCGTCGGACTGCGAATCGAGGGTGTACAGGCCGAGGACCCCGCGCATCATGGCGTTCATGATGTCTCGGCTCGGCATGCGAATGATCCCGTCGTGAATGAACGAGCGGGGCATCCGGCGCATCTGCGCGAGGTAGTCCTCGAACTCCTCGAGCTGGCCCCTGTTGGGGAGCTCGCCGAATAGCAGCAGGTAAGCGGTCTCCTCGAACCCGTGCTGACCCTCAGCGACAAAACCGCTGACCAGGTCGGTGATCTCGATCCCACGGTAGAGCAGCTGGCCGGGGGCGGGGACGAGCTGATCGCCCTCGGCAACGGTACCGACGACGTCGCCGATGCGAGTCAGGCCGGCGACAACACCCTGGCCGTTCTGATCGCGGAGGCCCCGCTTGACGTTGTATTCGACGTACAGCTCGGGCTCGACCGGGCATTCGCTCTCGGCGATAGCGGTCCAGCTGTCGAGGAGCGCATCTCGGCCCTTGGGTACGCCGAGAAGCGGCGGGTCTGGCGTCACGTTGTTGTTGGGCGCCATCGGTATTCCTTCCGTCTGCGACGGTCATCGCAAGCCATCCGTGCCGGCGGCCGTCGCGGTGTGCTCACATAGGGTAGCGGAACCTGTTCGAATCGGGCGACGGCACCCGGGGGCACCGCCGAGGCACCATCAGTCGCACGCTACTCAGGTAGAGCGCCGAACGTACCGTCCGACCGCATCTTGACCGGTGTGTTGAAATCAGACGCCGACCGCCGTCTCGCCAGGGCCACCGCCGCGCCGCGCGGGTCGTAGGTCGGCACGCCTGGATCGGCGATTCGAAGCGACCGCCAACGCCCGCCGAGCACTCGGCCGTCGCCCGCTACTCTCACCGTCAGGAGCCCAGAGAGTGCGAGATCGCCGCTACGACCGAAGTTCTTCCAACCCGCGAAGTTGCCGAGGGAGTAGGCGATCAGCTTGCCTTTGTAGCGCTCCATGCCTCGGATCACGTGCGGCCCCGAGCCGAGTACGACATCCGCTCCGGCGTCGATCACCGCCCTGGAGAAGGCCCGCGAATCGCCCCGGAACTCTCCCAACGCGGTCTCGGGTCCCTTGGGGGTATGCGACTTGTCGGCGCCCTCGGCCCCCGCGTGCATGAGAACGACGACGATGTCAGCGTTCTGGTCGGCCTTGCGCACCAGCGCTTTGGCCTTGGCGAGGTTGCCGATGTCGGGGCTCCACGGGTAGGGCGAGAAGCCGACGAACGCGACCTTGACGCCGTCGACTTCCTTAGTGGCGATGACGCCGCCGAGTCCGGTGTACTCGATCTCGTTCGCGGCGAGCGCACGTTTCGTGGACTGCAGCCCGGCGCCGAAGTAGTCGTTCGAGTGGTTGTTGGCGAGGTTGACCACGTCGAAGCCCGCCCACTTCAATGCCGAAGCGTTAGCTAGTGGCGCTTGGAACGCGAAGCAGACGGTTGAGGTGCTGTCGCTGCACTTCGATGGCCCTCCGTTGCCGAACGTGCCCTCGAGGTTGGCGACCATGATGTCGGGTGCCTTCGTGTACTGGCGCGTGTGCTGGAACAGTGCTCGTCCGGCATTCGGCGGGTTGCCGTACTTCGAGCCGGGCGTCGTATCGCCAACCCACCCGATCTCGACAACCGAGGGAGCGGACCCGGCGGTGTCCGCGGCGCTGGTTGGCTGCGCCGAAGCAGTCGCGACCGCGGCAGGGGAGGGCTTCGCCGATGCGGGAGTAGTCACCCCGACAGAGGCGGTGGTCCGCGCGGGCGTTCCACCTGCGGGTGGCGCTGTGGCGCGGACATACATTGCTCGCGCGCGCCCGAGGGCCTCGGTACTGGTGACCGCGTACGTCACGCCTCCGGCGAGGGCGACCAGGATGACGGTGGCGACGACCGCACGCCGCCTCTGGCGTCTTCGTCGGGCGACTGCTCTCAGTGTGTCTGGACGCTCGAGCACGCTCGAGTAGCCGCGCATCTCGCTCCGCTTTGTCACGCGCCACCAATCGAGCCCGACGGCGGTCCGACCGCGGGCGACATCGAAGGGACTTCCCGACCCTCTCAACCGCACCCAGCAGCAGGCATGCCGAATGGGTGGCCTTGCTGCTGCCCATGATGCATGATGGGCGGCCCGAGTTGCTGCCGAGGCCGCGGTTGAGTCCTCGGCGTGTCGAACCGCGAGGCACCCCGCCCGCTGCGCAAAACTACCATTGGGGGTAGGGTTGCAGCAGGGGTCGGCGACGCCTGGCGGGAGTCTGTGAGGGGAGCCCATGGCGGGAGAGGCAGAGACCCGATCGCGCGGCATCAAGCGGGTGCTGTGGCAGATCCTTGTCCTCAATGTCGTGGTGTCGATCGCGAAGGCATCGTGGGGCCTGCTCAGTGGCTCGACGGCAATGTTCGCCGATGGCATCCACTCGCTCACGGATGCCTCAAGCAATGTCGTGGCGCTCATCGCCATGACCGCGGCGAGTAAGCCCATCGACGAGAGCCACCCCTACGGCCACCAGAAGTACGAATCCTTTGCGAGCGCGATCATCGGCGTGATGCTTCTGCTCGCCGCGTGGCGGGTCGGGAGCGAGTCGGTGAACAGCCTCGTCACCTATGCGAAGGACGGCTCTCTGCCCACAGTGGAGGTCACGGCGGTCTCCTTCGCCGTCATGGTCGTCACCCTTGCCATCAACATCTTCGTGGTGTGGTACGAGCGGCGCCGGGGTCACGAGTTCGATAGCGATGTGCTGCAGTCGGATGCGAAGCACACGCTCTCGGACATCTGGGTCACCCTCGGGGTCATCATCTCCCTGATTCTGGTACGAATCGGTATCCCTGTGGCCGATCCCATCGTCGGCCTGTTCGTGGCCTTCGCCATCGCCTACGCCGCGATCGAAGTATTCAGGGGTGTGATCACGATCTTCGCCGATGAGGCGATGCTCGATCCCCACGATGTATGCGAGAAGGCCGCCAGCTTCGAAGGTGTGAGGGGCTGCCACAATGTGCGTACGCGGGGCACGAAGGCCTTCATCCACATGGACATGAGCGTCTTGGTCGACCCGAACATCTCGGTCGAGGCCGGCCACCATATCGCACACGATCTTGAGGTGTGGCTGTGCACGCAGTACGACGGTCTGAAGGACGTCGTGGTGCACGTCGAGCCCGACACCGAGGATCAGCGTCAGAAGCCGTTCCTCTCGGCGAAGTACGAGTAGGCGGAGTCCCGCGAAGGCTACGCGGGTACGTTCTGTATACGAGCAAGCCCGGCTGGAAGGTGAGCTGCGATGACTGAGAAGACTCACTGGCCGTTCGGCGGCGACCCATGGGGGCGCGGCTCTCGCGGTGCCGATCGCGACTCCGACATGGATGCGGCAAAGGGCCGCTTCGCGGAACAGGCCGCCATGCGGCAGCGTGCCCGCAACGACCGCCTGATCGTCGGCGGTCGGGCTCATACGAAGAAGAGCGGCTTGAGCTAGCCGCTCCGGTGAAGGGGGGCGCCTACGCGCCCCCG
>CAYHCN010000211.1:0-4213 GCA_964354945.1 uncultured Eubacteriales bacterium | reverse complement strand
CTCGATCATGCGGGCATCTATCACGATCACAAGGTGTGCGTGCACTGGGTCGATGCCGAGTCGCTCACTCCCGAAGAGGTCGACCAGATCCTCTCCGAGATGGACGGCATCCTCGTGCCCGGCGGTTTCGGCATCCGAGGCATCGAGGGCAAGATCCGCGCGGCGCGCTACGCTCGCGAGAACAAGGTCCCGTACTTCGGGATCTGCCTCGGCATGCAGGTTGCCGTAGCGGAGTTCGCCCGCCACGTCGGCGGGTTCACGGGCGCGAACTCGAGCGAGTTCGATCCGGTGACCGAGCACCCCGTCATCGACCTGATGCGCGAGCAGCACGACGTCGACGACATGGGCGGCACGATGCGCCTGGGTGCGTACCCGTGCAAGGTGGTCAAGGGGACCAAGGGCTTCGAGGCGTACGGCGAAGAGGTCATCTACGAGCGCCACCGCCACCGCTACGAGGTCAACAACGCCTACCGCCAGCAGCTGGTCGACGCGGGACTTGTCATCAGTGGCGTCTCGCCCGACGACAAGCTCGTCGAGATGGTGGAACTGCCGGACCACCCCTGGTTCCTCGGCAACCAGGGACACCCCGAGTTCAAGAGCCGCCCCACCAGGCCCGCCCCGCTGTTCCGCGATTTCGTCGGTGCGGCGACGCGCTACCGCGCAGCGCGCTCCGGCGGGTAGGCGCGACGCCGTGGCCGACGCGCGCGACGAGCGGCTGCTTCGCACCTTCTTCGACCTCGTGCTGATCGACAGCCCGACAGGGGAGGAAGCTGCCGTTGCGGCGTACTGCACCGCGGCGCTCGAGGCCGCCGGCTGCGAGGTGTCCTTCGACGACACCCAAGTCGTCACCGGGGCCAACGTCGGCAACCTCATCGCCGTGCTCCCCGGCACGGTGCCGGCAGTGCTCGGGCTCTCCGCACACATGGACTGCGTGATGCCGTGCCGCGGCGTGGAGCCCTACGTCGAGGACGGCGTTGTCCGATCGGCGGGAGCGACCGTGCTCGGTGCCGACGACAAGGCGGGCCTTGCCGCTGCCATCGAGTGCGCCCGCCGGCTGACCGAGGACGGGGTGGAGCACCCCACCATCCTGTTCCTGTTCACGGTCAGCGAGGAGATCGGTCTCGTGGGTGCGAAGGCGCTCGCGCCGGAGGTGGTGGTCGCCGACCTCTGTCTCGTCCTCGACGCACATGGGGCGCCGGGCGGTATCGTCACCGCGTCGCCGACTCACTACACGTTCCGGGCGACCTTCACGGGCAAGGCGAGCCACGCCGGTGTCGAGCCGGAGAGCGGCATCTCGGCCCTGCGCATAGCCGCTCAGGCCATCGCCGCCATGCCCAACGGGCGGCTCGACGCCGAAACCACGGCGAACGTCGGCACCATCGAAGGCGGCGTGGCCACGAACGTCGTCTGCGCCGAGGTGGTCGTCACCGGCGAATGCCGCTCCATCGACCCGGCACGCGTCGAGGAGGTACGCGAGCAGATGGACCGAACGATGCGTGACGCCTCGGGAGCCGGCGGTGGGGAGGTCGAGATCGCGTGGACCCGCGAGTACGCGGGCTTCCGCGCCGGCGATGAGGAGCCGTCCGTCCAGCTCGTCATGGCAGCCTGCAGGGACGTGGGTCTCGAGCCCCACACCTACGCGACCGGCGGCGGCAGCGACGCGAACATCATCGCTCATCTGGGCGTGCCCGCCCTTGCGCTCGGCTGCGGGATGACGGACGTCCATTCGACCGACGAGTCACTCGCGGTCGAGGACCTCGAGGTCCTGGCGCGCATGATCACGGCGGTGTCGCGCCGCATGAGCGAGGGGTAGGAGCCGATGCGGCTGGTGTGGGGACGCGTCCTCGAGGTCGCGTCTGACAGAGGGGGAGCGCAGCCCCTCGTTGTAGCCATCGGCGGATCCCATGGCGAGCCGGCCCTGTCGTATCCCCGTCTCTCGGGGTCGTGCAGCCCGGGAGACGCCGTTCTCCTGAACACAACTGCGGTCGATCTCGCGCTCGGTACCGGCGGCGTGCACTTCGTCGTCGCCCGGCATCCCCTCGGATCACTCGACCTGCCTGCCGCTGATGCCGTCGTGGTCGACGACCCCTCGGGCGGGCACGTCATGAAGCTGCGGTACACGCCGCTGCAGGTCGATGTGAACGCGGTCGAAGAGCCTGACGGCGAGCACTACCCCATCATGCGTGACGCGACCTCCCTCGACGGGATGCCGGTGGTGTGCTGCGGCCTCCACAGCCAGATGCCCCTCGTTGCGGCCGCGTTGAAGTCCACGCGCCCCGATGCTCGCGTGGCCTACTGCCACACCGACTTCGGCTCGCTTCCCTACGCGCTCTCGGCAGTGGCCAGCTCGTGCCGAGACTGCTCGCTGATCGACGTCGCCATCTCGTGCGGCCAATCCTTCGGGGCTGACCTGGAGGCGGTGAACCTGCATTCCGGCCTCCTCGCCGCCCGGCACGTCGCCGAAGCGGACGCTGCAATCGTGTCGATCGGTCCGGGCATGGTCGGCACGGCGACCCCCTTCGGCCACGGCGGCATCGCCCAAGGCGAGGCCATCAACGCCGCTCACGTGCTGGGTGGCACGCCCGTCGCGGTACTGCGCGTCTCGTTCGCAGATTCGCGGGAACGCCACCGAGTGCTCAGCCACCACACCATCACCGCGCTGGCCCGCGTCGCCTTGGTGCCTGCCGTCGTTGCGCTGCCCCAGCTGCCCGCCGAGCAGGCCGACGCCCTCGACGCAGCGCTCGATGCGGCAGGCGTGTGGGAGCGGCACGAACGGGCGGACGTGCCCCGGTCGTCGGTCCCGCTCGACGCGCTACGCGGCGTGGACGTGAAGTCCATGGGTCGCGGAATCGACGACGACCCTGCATTCTTCCTCGCCGCTTATGCAGCAGGGGAAGTCGCGGCTCAGCGAGTCAACAGCTAAGCGCATTCGGGTTGCGGGCAACGTCCTGAAGAGCCGTCCGTCGTGCTTGTGCCTGCGCTCTTGAACGCTATGCTTAGTCGGGTTCTTTCGCGATGGCGCCGGGGACCGGCAACCTGACGCCGCCGTCTTGCGTCGTGTCAAACGTACCTCCCGAGAGGAGACGCACGTGATCGTCGGAGTCCCGAAAGAGATCAAGAACAACGAGTTCAGGGTCGGCCTGACCCCCGGTTCGGCCCGCGAGTTCGTTCACCACGGCCACACCGTGATCGTTGAGAAGTCAGCCGGTGTCGGCTCGTCGTTCCCTGACGAGCAGTACGTGGCTGTTGGCGCCGAGATCGTGGCGACTGCCGCCGAGGTCTTCCAGCGCTCCGAGATGATCGTCAAGGTCAAGGAGCCCCAGGCCGGCGAGATCCAGATGCTGCGTCCGGGGCAGATCCTCTACACCTACCTCCACCTGGCTCCGGACTACGAGCAGACCGTCGGTCTGGTGGGTTCCGGCGCCGTGTGTATCGCCTACGAGACGGTCGAGCTGCCCAACGGCCAGCTGCCCTTGCTCGCTCCCATGTCCGAGGTCGCGGGTCGCATGGCCACGATCGTCGGCGCTCAGTACCTCCAGAAGACGCTCGGCGGCCGCGGCGTGCTCATGGGCGGTGTTCCCGGCGTGCTCCCCGCGAACGTCGTCGTGCTCGGTGCGGGCGTCGTCGGGATGAACGCGACGTACATGGCCGTGGGTATGGGCGCGGACATAACCGTCATGGATGTGAACATGGACCGCATCCGCTACATCGACGACCTGTGGGGCAACCGCGTCCGGACGCTCTACAGCAACCGTCACAACATCGAGGAGGCTGTGTTCCAGGCCGACCTCGTGATCGGTGCAGTCCTGCTTCCGGGTGCGCGCACTCCGTGGCTCGTGACCAAGGAGATGCTGCCGAGCATGAAACCGGGAAGCGTCGTCGTCGACGTCTCCGTCGACCAGGGCGGCTGCATCGAGACCATCCGCCCCACCACCCACCGGGACCCGGTCTACGTCGTCGACGGCATCCTCCACTACGGCGTCACGAACATGCCCGGCGCCGTCAGCCGGACGAGCACGTTTGCGCTGACGAACGCGACCATGCCCTACGTGCTCAAGCTCGCGGAGATGGGACTGGACGGTGCGCTCGAGAGCGACCCCGGCCTCGCGCTCGGCGTCAACATCCGCGGCGGCAAGCTCCTCTGCAAGGCCGTCGGCGAGGCGTTGCGCATCCCGGTGCGGTAGCCGTGCGATACCAGCGGCACCAGGCCTAC
>CAYHCN010000210.1:0-4244 GCA_964354945.1 uncultured Eubacteriales bacterium | reverse complement strand
GGTGGATATCGAAGCGCCTACTCGTAGCGCAGTGCGTCGATAGGGTCGAGCCGCGACGCCTTCCACGCGGGATACACCCCGAAGAAGATGCCGACGGCGGCCGAGAAGAAGAACGCCAGCGCGACGGCCCAGGGGGTCACCTCGGCGGGCACCCACCGCGTGAGTGAGAGCGCACCGAGGCTACCTATCAGGATGCCGATCACCCCGCCAAGCACCGACAGGACCACCGCCTCGATCACGAACTGGCTGAGGATGTCGTAGGTCCTCGCGCCCACCGCCTTGCGGATCCCGATCTCGCGGGTCCGCTCGGAGACGCTCACCAGCATGATGTTCATGATGCCGATACCGCCGACCAGCAGCGAGATGCTGGCGAGGCCCGCGAGCATCGCGGTGAGCGTGCCCAGCAGCGTCGACAGCAGCCCGAGGGTCTGCTCCTGCGTGAACACGGTGAACTGATCCCTGAACTTGGGCTCGAGCATCCGCTGCAGCTGCGACTTCACCTGCTCGATGATCTTGGGGTCCGCGGCCTCGACGATTATCGACGAGATGTCCCCCGTGCCCAGGAGCTCCTGAGCGGTGGTCAGCGGCACGCTGATCTGGTTGTCCTGGCTCCCGCCGAACGACCCGCCTTTGGACGCGAGCACGCCGATGACACGGAACGGCTGGCCGTTCACGTCGAGTTCGGCGCCGATGGGGTTGGGGTTGCCCGGAAACAGCTGATCCCTGACCCCAGACCCGATGACGACGACCCGCGAGCCGCCGACGTACTCTCCTCGGCTGAACCAGCGACCGGAGCTGATGGTTCCACCGGTGACCTCGTTGCCATTCTCGTTCGAGCCACTGATGGCAGCGTTCATCGTGCGGTTGAACGAGCGCAGCTGACCCTGGGCCTGGATGAGCGGCACGACGATGGCCTGATCGCCGAGACGGTCGGCGACGTAGCGCGCGTCGTCCAGAGTGAACTGCTTGGTGATGTTCCCGCCTCCGGGCCCACCGCCACCTCCCGGGCCGCCTTCGAAGTTGCCGGGAAACACGAACAGCAGGTTCGAGCCGAGCTCTTGAATCGAGCCCGTGACCTGGGATTGGACTCCAGTGCCGATCGAGATGAGCAGAATCACCGCAGCGACGCCGATGATGACGCCGAGCATGGTGAGGACGCTGCGGACCTTGTTCGCGTTCAGCGCGCGAAGGGCGATCCTGATGCTTTCGGTGAGGTTCATTGCCCGGCCGTGCCGGTATCCGCGCGTCGCGCCTCGGCTTCGGCGAGCGTCTTCTCGGTCGGGGTCGGCGCATTGACGTCGACGTCTTCCTCGGTGCCGTTCGCCGAGAGGTACCGTTCGAGCTCCCGGGCGGCATCGATGCGGCACTCGACGAGCTCCTGCTGCAAGACTCGCCCGTCCTTGATGTGGACGACCCTGTTGGCGTGTCGGGCGACGTTCGCGTCGTGCGTCACGACTACCACGGTGATGCCCTGGCTGTTGAGGTCCTGGAGGATGGCCATCACCTCGATCCCGCTGCGAGAGTCGAGGTTCCCCGTCGGCTCGTCGGCAAGCACGATGCTCGGGTCGGTCACGAGTGCGCGGGCGATCGCGACGCGCTGCTGTTGACCTCCGGAGAGCTGGTTCGGGAAATGGTCCATCCGATCCCCGAGACCTACGGTCTGCAGCGCCTCGCGAGCGCGGCGCGCCCTCTCGGCACCCGAGACGCCTGCGTAGATCATCGGCAGCTCGACGTTGGCCTGCGCCGTCGTGCGGGCGAGCAGGTTGAACGACTGGAACACGAAACCGATGCGCTTGTTGCGGACTGTCGCGAGCGCATTGGCCTCCATTGTGGAGACATCCTCGCCCTCGATCGTCACGCGCCCCGAAGACGGGGTGTCGAGCAGACCGACGATGTGCATCAGCGTCGACTTGCCCGAGCCCGACGGCCCCATGATCGCGAGCATCTCGCCCTCGCAGACCTGGAGGTCCACCCCGCACAGGGCGTTGACGACGACCTCCTCGGTCAGGCGATAGGTCTTGGTGACGTTTTCGGCCTCGAGGACGACCCGCGCGTCGCACGTTGCCGAGACAGCGTCGGGCGCAGGCGTCTCAGCGTCGGAGGGCTCGGTGATGTGCGGGTCACGCTCGTCGGCGGTGCTCATGGCTGAAGGGGTACCCCTGTTGCGTTACTGCTGCACCCGGACGGACATTCCATCCGTGTACTGCGTTGGCCCGGAGAGCGCGACCACGTCGCCGGGCTCGACGCCCTTGAGTACCTGGACCTGTGTCTCGGTGGTCGCCCCGACAGAGATCTCCTGCTTCTTGAGCTTGCCGTTCTCGACGAGGTAGACGTAGTTCTTGCCGCTCTCGTTGAACAGCGCTTCGACCGGGATGACGACCGCCTCAGAGACGGCGCTCACCTCGATGGACGCATCGCCCTTCATGCCGAGGAGGAGATTGACGCCGGTGTCGAGCATCTCAAGGTCGACCGGGAAGATCGTGCCACCAGTGGCGGTCGCCTGTGCCGCCTTGCCGATGCTTACGACCTTGCTCGTGAACTCCTTGCCGGGATACGCGTCGAGCGTCACGTTCGCGGCCATGCCGTCTGCAACTCGGGACACGTCGGCCTCATCGACCTGAGCGGTGAACACCGAGGCGTCCAGATCGACGACGGTGAACGGAGCGAACTGGGGTGAGACACCTATGCCCTTGGCAGCCTTCGGCGCACTCCCGCTGGCACTGGGGGCCCCCGAAGCGTTGAAGATCACAACGCCGGCGACCGGTGCCTTGAGGGTGGCGTTGGCAAGCGTCGCGTTTGCGACCGCCAGCGCCTGCCGAGCCTGGGTGGCGGCGGCCTCTGCGGCGGTGCGCGAGGCGCTCGTGCTTGTGTTCTGGACCTTCGCCAGAGCGGCCTGTGCCTGCTTGAGGCCTGCATAGGCCTGGTCGACGCCTGCGTCCGCCTGCGCCTTGCCGCTGCTGGCCTGGGCCCTGGCGGTACTGGCCTGCGTCACCGCAGCCTGCGCCACCGGGGTCGGGCTCGCCTCGTACGCCGCGACGGCGCTGTTGTAGGCCTTCACAGCGTTGTTGTAGGTGGTCACCGAGTTGTTGTACGCGGTCTTCGCGGCGCTGTAGCCCGCGTTCGCTGCGTTCACGTTCGCCTTGGCGGCGGCGACGTCCTGGCCGCTCGGGGTCTGCTGGTTCGCGGCGTCGACCTGCGCGTTGGCCTGTGCAAGCCCGGCCTTCGCCTGATCGACCTGGATCTTCAGCGGGCCCGTATCCATCTGAGCGATCTTTTGCCCGGCCTTCACGGTCTGCCCGTCCTTGACGTAGACCGCCGAGAGCGTGCCCGCGGTCGGCGGGTAGATGTCCGCGTGGATGCCCTCGGAGACCTGGCCGGATGCGGTCACGTTGACGCCGAGCGTCCTCTTGGTGGCGGTCGCGGTGTCGATGGTGGGACCGGCACCCTGCGACCTGAGCACGAAGAACGCGACGGCGCCGGCCACGACGACCAGCGCAACGATTGCAAGGATGATCTTCAGCCTTCTAGACACAGCAACCCCTTCACACGGGCGGTGGTGCGGGGCACGGTGCCGAGCTTGTGCGCGCCGCGATGTAGAAGTTCATCACAGGTAGTAACTGTAACCTACTGCGCGTCCCTCCGACGAGGCGATGTAGGCACTACGCCGAGGAGCTGAGAGACGTCGGACAAGGCCACGTCGGGGTTCTCGTCGAGCACCCGCTCGTCCGAGTGCGCCGCGCCCCATAATGCGGCGACCGACACCATCCCGGCCCCTTTCGCGGCCTGGATGTCGGGGGGTGCGTCGCCCACGTACACACACCGCTCAGGCGCCGACCCCATCCTCTCCGCGGCGACTAGGAGCGGGTGCGGATCGGGCTTGTGGATCTCAACGTCATCGGCTCCGATGACGACGTCCACGAACGGTTTGAGGTCGAAGCAATCGAGGCCTCGGCAGGCCATGTGGTTGAGCTTTGACGTCACCACCCCGAGCTTGTAGCCCCGTTCCCGCAGCTCGCGGAGCACGTCCTCCACGCCCGGGTACTCCCGGATGAGGTCGTCGTGGTGGACCGCGTTGTGCTCGCGGTACACCCGCAGCAGCTCATCGGTGTGCTCCTCCGAGAACGAGCGCATCTGAGTCGCGAGTGGCACGCCCACATCGGCGAGGACGACCTCATCGGGAAGCGCCTCGCCGAGGACCTGCTCGGTGGCGTGGCGGAACGAGCACAGGATCAGCTCGATCGTGT
>CAYHCN010000209.1:0-4334 GCA_964354945.1 uncultured Eubacteriales bacterium | reverse complement strand
AGGACGAGCATCCCATCAGGGCCAGGGCGGCGACCAGAACACCCACGAGGACGGTGCGTGCGAGGAGCACGCGGTGACGATCACGCATGTCGGTCTCCTTTCCAATCGGGAGGCCGGGTCGTTTCCTGCCCGACCCTGTCGGTCCAGTCGCCGTAGCCCCCACGCCGTAGGCAACAAGACTCGGAGATGCGCCTCTCAGTTCGTCAGAACCAAGGTCGTATCGAGGCGCACGTTAAGCATACCCTTAGCGTAAGCCGTTTTGTCGGCCGCCGCCTGCAAGACGTGGCTGCCGATCGACCTGCTCAGGCACGCCTCGAGGCGAGGTACTCGGCGAGGCCGGTCAGCGCCCGGTGCGCCGCGATTCCGATGACGAAACCTAGCGCCATGTTCGTGAGGAGCGCGGTTGCGACCGTCGCTCCCACCACCACGAAGTCCACAGCGGCCTTCAGATGCTTGACGGTCTTGATCAACTGGAGGCCGACCATGAACATCATCGCGCCGACGATGGCCTGCGGGAAGGCGGCGAACAGGCCCGCGATGGAGCCCGCGAAGAACAATCCCAGAACAACCTCAATGGTGCCCTCGATCAGGTTCGTCCCCGCCGTGCGCGCGCCGTAGAAGTACTGCCCAACGAGCCCGCCCGCGCCGTGGCACATAGGCATGCCGCCGAACACTGGCGCGATCAGGTTCATGACGCCGTGGCTGAATGCCAGCTTCCGAGGAGTTGCATGCTCGTCCGGCCAGTAGCTGTTGATCAGGGACGACGTGGCGATGACCGCGTTGGCCGCGGTGAGCGGGACCTGTGCGAAACCCGCCAAGAGCAGCGTGTCCCACACCTGACGTGCCGTGAACGTCGCCAATCCCGGGAGACGGAACTCGGGGGGCGCGAGCTCGCGGAATCCACCTTGCACAAGCATGATCACGAGCCCTGCGCCGACGAGGACGATCGCAGCCGGCGCGTACTTGTTCCGCCTCAGCACCAGCACGATCACGACGCCGGCCAACGCGAGGAGCCACGACGTCGAGCTGAGCTCGATGGCCTCTCGGGCCAGCATGACGCCGAGCGTCACCTGGATTCCCATGACGACGGGTCGCGGTGTCACGCGAGCGACCCACGTGATGACTCCAGTCACGGCGAGAAGGAGCCAGATCACTCCCATCCCGAAACCGGATGCGTTCACCATCGAGGGTGACCATTGCTGGGCGATCGCCACTACTGCAAGCGCCTTCATCGGCTCGATCGGCATGGGCAGCCGGTAGACGAGCCCGCTGACGATGTTCGCAAGACCCATCATGACGAGGAAGCCGGCCGGATCGAGCCCGCATACCACTATGTAGCCGATCGCGAGCGGCAGCAGGGTACCGAAGTCGCCCATCGACCCGGCCAGCTCGCTGACGCTGAACTCGATAGGCCGCTTCTGTACCATGACCATCCCGCCGGAGCCGGGCCGTGCGGCCACCACCCGCAGCGTGTAGCAGCGAGGGGGGGGCGCCTATCCTTTGGTGATGACTGTCCCTGCGTTGTCGCCGGCAAGCGCAGCAGTGAGATTCCCACGCTCCAGCCCGTTCACGATGTAGATGCGGTCGAGCACTTCGCTGTTCTGGAGGATCTCGAGACACGGCCGCTCGATGATGAGGTCATCGAGTTCGCTCTCGATCAGCTCGGACACCGTGATGCTCGGAATGAACTCCGCGTCCGGGTCCTTCTTCGGGTCATCTGTGAACAGGCCGCGTTCGTCCTTCACGAAGATGCAGCTGCGCGCGCCGATGAGGTCGGCCATGAGGATCGTGCCGACGTCCGTGCGGTGGATTGGGATGCGCCCCTTCTGCGGCGGGATTGCGAAGAAGTCGTACGGGGGCATGCCTTGCGTCACCGGGATGCCGCCCTGTGCGAAGTAGTTCGGCAGCTTCATGATCGCGTCCTGGTCGATCTCGATGCCGCCGTGGTCTGAGAGCAGTGTCGCCAGCAGCAACGCGTTCTGCCGCGAGACCGAGCTGCCGAACGCCGCGATGATGCCGGTCGGCATTCCGAGTTCAAGCCCGATAGCGTAGATGTGACGACTGCGCGTCCCGCCCCCGGTCATGAGCAGCATCTTGTGCTCGCTCTTGTTGGCGACGATCTCCTCGGCAATACCGGGGAGCGCCATCCTTCCTCGGTCGCAGATCGACTGGCCGCCGATCTTGACCACGCTCACGTCCGGGAAGAGCCTCCGCTGCGGCGCAACCTCGAGGGCCTCGAGGAAGCTCTCGCTCACCAGGCTCTCGCCCATCAGAATGCTCTTGATGTGCAGGCGCTTGCTGTCCCGCTCACGCACCAATGGCATGCGGCAGCTCCTCCGATCGATTGTCGCCCGATCCCGCCAATGCTCGTGAATCGGTGGTCTAGTCGCCGACTTGGATCTTGTGACCCTTGTCCGGCACTGTGAGTTCGATGAGCTCAGCGCCGACCGCCGAGGCGATCTGCTCCAGCTCGGCCTTCCGCATGTGCGTCACGTGGATCTTGAGGTCCAGATCGGCGACTGCGACGAGTGCGAACCGAGGCACTTGGTCCCCTTCACCGGCCTCCAAGCGCTGCCGATAGAAGATCTTGCCTGCCATGAGGCCCCTCCCCTCGAGAACTGACACCACACACAGTACCTACCACTGACCGCTCCTTGGCAACTGAGGGTGGGGCGTGTCGGAGGGCACTGCTACGATGACGCCGGCCCCTACCCCTTCGGAGGTCGACCTGAAGACCCGCGAAGCGCTCGTCCGTGTCCTGCTCGCTGCGGCGCTGGTCGTGGGCGTCATTGCTGCCGCTGGCTGCACGACCTCGTCGTCGGGTCCCTCCAGCTCCGGCCAGGGCCGGCCGAGCGCGCCCGCCACAGTGCCCGCGCAGACTCCCGCGCCTCCGCCCCCCGCGCCCCCGGCACCGACCGACCCCAAACCGATCTCGGGCCTCAAGGCCGCGGGCGTTGTGCGCGTGGTCGACGGCGACACGGCCGTGCTCGCCGTGGGCGGCCGTCAGGAGCGCGTGCGGTTCATCGGCGTCGACACCCCAGAGTCGACCACCCAACACGAGCCCTACGGCGAAGAAGCGTCGAAGTACACGAAGCGCGTGCTCGAACCGGGGCGCAAGGTGTACCTCGAGTACGACGCCGAGCTTCGGGACCGCTACGGGCGACTGCTGGCGTACGTGTGGCTCGAGCCACCTTCGGATCGAAGCGACGCTTCGCTTCGCGAGAAGCAGTTCAACGCGCGACTGCTGCTGCACGGCTACGCGCAGCAGATGACCATCCAGCCGAACTCGAAGTACGCCGACTTGTACACGGTATACGCTCGCGAGGCTCGCCAGCAGAACCGAGGTCTGTGGGCTCTGTCACCGACCTCGTCGTCAGGCGCGCCCTCTACGCCGAAGCTGTCTGCCAGCGGGTCCTACGTGGGCACGCGCCGATCGATGAAGTTTCACACCCGGCAATGCCAGTGGGGCAAGCAGATCGCCGCGCACAACTTGGTCGTGTTCGCGAACCGCGCCGAGGCCATCAACGCCGGCTACGTGCCGTGCAAGGTGTGCAAGCCGTAGGGCGCAGCAGACGCCCGTCATCGCGAATCAAGTCCGGGCGCGTCTTGCGGCATGGTAGTCGCTGTCACGCCGTCAGAAGACCGGCACTCCCCACAAGCGCCGTTCTTCTCCTTGATCGGGGCTGACGGGCGTCTTCGCTCGTCAGCCCTTCTTGCGGCGCCAAGCCCCCGGCGCCTAGCGCCGCGGCGGCCGGCAGATCCGGCAGGGCCGGTAGCCGGCTTCTTTCGCGTCGGCGACCGACGGGAAGAACACCTGATTCTCGGGCGGGATCTGCGAGCCCTTTCGGCACCTCGTCCGGTGGTACTTGTCGGAGAGGATCGAACCGACGTAGCCGGCTGCGACGGGCTCGACGACCTCGACCTCGGGCCGCAGCTTCGGAGCGGTGGCCGAGTCGGTCCACGATTCCGGAACGGTGGCGCTGCCATCAAGAGCCGCCGACCCTGACGAGAGGGAGGCGACACGTGGCTGGGACCCGCACCCCGCAACGAGGAACAGGACCGCTGCCGCGGCGAGAGCCAGAGATAACCGCCGTGGCACCAGCTGCCCTCCGATCCGAGTGCGTCGCCGTCACACTTCGGCGGGCTCGGAGGACTTCCTTTCGAAGCGTGGGGCTAGCGGATGGACTGCACCGTGTCCGCGGGAACGAAGCGACTAGAGACCTCGTCGAATCGATAGCGGTGGTCTCCGTGCATGAAGCCGTTCTCCTTCGCCGGGACGACGCACCGCTGGTGGAGGTGGACCTGCGTCTCGACACCATCGACGGTCAGAGAGA
>CAYHCN010000208.1:0-4339 GCA_964354945.1 uncultured Eubacteriales bacterium | reverse complement strand
ACTGGGCCGAGGTGCAGACCTTCGGCACCGTGACCGTGCCCCAGAAGCTCGACACGGTGCGCCCGCTGATCGCCCAGACCGGTGACGGCTTCGTCTACGGCCGGGCGTGGTTCAGCCAGAAGATCTTCTACTTCCACGTGCCCGTCGCGGAGGCGTCGTTCCTCGTGCTGCTCATCGCTGCGTACTTCTCGGTCCGGTTCCTGATGACCAAGCGCAAGGACTACGACACCAAGGCCAAAGTCGCCATGGAGGTGGCGTTGGTGTTCACAACGCTGACCATGATCACCGGCGTGCTGTGGACGAAGGCGTCGTGGAACGTGTGGTGGGAATGGGAGCCCAGGCTCACCACGTACTTCATCATGCTGCTGCTCATCATCGCGTACTTCGTCCTTCGCAACTCCATAGAGGACGAGGAGCGCCGCGCGACCTATGCGGCGGTCTTCGGCATCATCGCCGCCATCGACGCACCGATCTCGTTCATGATCACGAGGCTCATCCCGTCCAACCACCCCGTGGTGTTCACCTCGGGATTCGCGACGTCGAACCTCGTGCCGTTCATCATCGCCCAAGTCGGGATGCTGCTCATCGGGTACGCGATCTTCGTCATGCGCATGAGCGAGGAGCGTCTGCTCGAGCGGGTCGACGAGGCCAAGTCCGCCCTCGAGGGATAACCGCAGACCCATCTGCGCCAAGGAGGTAGTCCAGGCACCATGAACACCAACACCGAGATCTATACGCTCATCCTCCACGACGCGCCCTACGTGATCGCGGCGTACGCGATCCTGTGGGTTTCGCTCATCGTCTACGTCACGCTCGTGCTTCGCCGTATCATGCGGCTTGAGAAGGAAGTCGTCGTCGTCGAGGACGCGGTCAGCCGACGCGAGAGCAAGACGTCCTAGCGGCTCTCGCCGTCGGTCGCCCCGGATGCGGCGAGGTATGTCTCGCCGAGAGTCCCGCCGCCGAGAGTCCGTCCAGTGAGCGATAGGGGGTAGGCAACGTGTTGGCGCAAGCAGCGATCGTGCTTGGCTGGTTCGCGTTCGCCCTCTACGTCGGGGCCACAGTGCTCTACGCGTACCAGTTCTTGCTCCGCCGCTCTCAGGTCACCTGGTGGGCGCGGTTCCTCACCGGCGCGGGCTTCATCGCCCAGACGCTGTCGATCGGCGCCCGGTCGATGGCCACGGGGGGGACGCAGCTCTCCGGTGCCAACCAGCTCTACCTCGCGGCGTGGGCGGTCGTGCTCCTGTACTTCCTCATGGAGCATGTGCTCAAACTCAAGGTCTACGGCGCGTTCCTGATCCCGGTCGCCGTCGTGCTCATGACGATCTCGCGTCTCATCGGCGGTACGTCGCAGGGCATCGCGCTCTCCCCCGACCAGCAGGCGCTCATCACGGGGTGGCAAACCGGGTTCCACGTTGCGCTCATCGTGTTCGCCAACGCCGGATTCATCTTCGGTGCGGTGTCCTCGATGCTCTACCTGCTGCAGGGACAGAGCCTCAAGCGCCACCGGAGCAACGCGCTGACGCGACGCCTCCCCTCGCTCGCTACGCTGCAGATGGTCGCTCGCAGGTCGATCGCACTGGCGTACCCGGTCTACACCGCGGGCCTGCTCCTTGGCGTGCTGCGCGCTGTCGAGCAGGACGTGAGCGGCTGGTGGCAGGATCCCCGCGTGATGATGGCGGGCATCGTATGGGTCACGTTCGGCACGTACCTGTGGCTCACCTACCGCCACGATGTCAGCGGCAAGACCTCTGCGTGGATCGCGATCCTCGGGTTCGTGCTCGTCGTGATCCTGGCGATCCTCGCGCGAACGCTGCCCGTCGGATTCCACGTCTTCGGCCTCAGCTAGCGTTCGACCGTTGCCACAGGCGTCCAGCCTTAACGTTTCTTGAGCGACGGGGCATCTCGGCAGAGGGTTTGCTTCCTGGTACACGTTCGCTTCGGGGGTCCGTTCGAGGCTGAACGGACGTTGTCCGAAGGGGGCGCCGGGTGCTAGAATCGTGGCTGTTCAGGCAAGGTGCAGGATGGTGCGCACAGGTGTCACATATCGCCCTCGCCGGGCCTGCTTGCCTGAACAACATGCACCGCTCCGGCGAGGGCGTACCTGTGCCCTTGGGACCTGCACGACTGCTGTGGTGAGGCGAAGCTAGCGATATGCATCTGACACTTGTCGGCCTGAGCCACAAGACGGCCCCTGTCGAGATCCGCGAGAAGCTCACGTTCCCCGCGCATCGGCAGGAGGAGGCGCTGTCGCTGCTCACTTCCACGCCGGCCGTGTCAGAGGCGGTCGTCATCTCGACCTGCAACCGCACCGAGGTCTACGCGGTCACCGCGACGGGCATCGATGGACCCGCCGCGGTGATCGACTTCCTCGCCGATTACCACGATCTCGACCGCCACGAGCTGGTTCGCTACCTCTACATCGTCGAGGGCGAGCCAGTCGTCAGGCACCTCTTCCGCGTGGTCGCATCGCTCGACTCGATGGTCGTGGGCGAGGCCCAGATACTCGGTCAGGTGAAGGAGGCCTACGAGTACGCCTTCGAGGCGGGAGCGTGCCAGCGGATCTTCAACAAGCTGTTCCGACAGAGCTTCGAGGTCGGCAAGCGCGTCCGCAACGAGACCGAGATCGGCGAGAACGCTGTCTCCATCAGCTACGCCGCAGTGGAACTCGCGAAGAAGGTGTTCGACTCGCTCGACGGCCGCTGCGTACTGGTGATCGGGGCCGGCAAGATGAGCGAGCTGACCGCCAAGCATCTCGTGAGCAACGGCGTGCACAAGGTCCTCGTCGCCAACCGCACCTACGAACGTGCCGTCGAACTCGCCCGGCGGTTCGCAGGCGAGGCCATCGAGTACGACTACCTCTTCGACCGGATGGTCGAGGCCGATATCGTCATTTCGTCGACCGCGGCCACCGACTACGTCGTACACAAGGAGCAGGTCGCCGAGCATCGCCGCGCCCGCAAGGGCCGTCCGCTGTTCTTCATCGACATCGCCGTACCTCGCGACATCGACCCCGCGGTCAACGACCTCGGCGATGTGTACGTCTACGACATCGACAGCCTCAACGGCGTCGTCGAGACCAACCTCGAAGAGCGCATGCGGGAGGCCGAGCGCGCCGAGGTGATCATCGCCGAGGAGATGGGCGAGTTCGAGCGGTGGCTCGAGTCACTCGAGGTGGTCCCCACCGTCGCGGCGATGCGAGCGAAGGCCGAGCAGGTCCGCCTCGCGGAACTCGAGCGTGCGATGAAGCGGCTCGGTGGGCTCTCCGACAAGGAGATGCAGACCGTCGAGGCGCTCACGTGCTCGATCGTGAACAAGATGCTCCACGGTCCTACCGAGCGGCTCAAGAGGGTCTCCTCGGAGAAGGACGGCTACGAGTACGTGGAGGCCGCGCGCTTCCTGTATGGTCTCGACACCAATCCTGAAGGCAAGAGCCCCCACAAGGGGCTGATACGGAGTATCCTCGGCCGGGCCGAGAAGTCCGGCAGCGCCGCGAAGGGCGAGATGGGAGATACCTTTGGCACCTGACCTCGATCCGCTGAAGCGTGACAAGCTCGTCATCGGCACACGAGGCAGCAAGCTCGCCCTCTGGCAATCCGAGTACATCAAAGCAAAGGTCGAGGCCATCACCGGTCTCCCTGTCGAGCTCAAGATCATCAAGACCACCGGCGACAAGATCCTCGACGTGCCGCTGGCCAAGGTGGGCGGCAAGGGCCTGTTCACCAAGGAGATCGAGGTCGAGCTCATCGACGGGACCGTCGACCTCGCCGTGCACTCGATGAAGGACGTCCCCACCGAGCTGCCCGAGGGCCTGTACATTGCCGCGATGCCCGAGCGGGTCGACCCGCGCGATGCCATGGTGAGCGGGGCGAACTACGATCTGGACTCGCTGCCCCAGGGCGCGACGCTCGGCACGTCGTCGCTGCGCCGGCGCTCGCAGGTGATGGCAGTGCGGCCCGACCTCGAGATCGTCGACGTCCGTGGCAACCTCGACACTCGCATGCGCAAGGCGGAGACCGGCGAGCTCGACGCGGTCATCCTCGCCTCGGCAGGCATCACCCGCATGGGCTGGGCCGACCGCATCACCCACTACATCTCCGCGGAGCAGATGGTCTCGGCGGTGGGGCAGGGCGCGATCGGCATCGAGATCCGCGACGACGACGAGTTCATGCGCCGGGTCATGGCCGAGATCGGGCATCCCGAGACCATGGAATGCGTGACTGCCGAGCGCGTGGTCATGCGCAAGCTCGAGGGCGGATGCCAGGTGCCGATCGGCGCCTACGCTCGCTACGAGGACGACACGCTGGTGATGGACGCGATGGTGGGCTCGGTCGACGGCACA
>CAYHCN010000207.1:0-4367 GCA_964354945.1 uncultured Eubacteriales bacterium | reverse complement strand
AGGTCGCCTTGTGGAGCGTGCTGTGGCAGGGACTCACCGACCGCGACCCGCGGTTCGTCCGCCACGTCGCGCCGTCCTACGCGGCACCTGTCTCGGTCGGGCCACCTCCGCCCGTCCCGCCGCCTCCACCCCAGTCCGCACCGTCACCGATGCCACCTCCTCCTGTCGCCTCGGATCCACCCTCCGGAGAGGAGCCGTAAGTGAAGTACGGGGACATCCTCAGTCGTGCGTTCCGCGCGCTGAAGAGCGGCACGCTATGGCTGTATGCAGCCGCCGCGACGCTCGCTGTCGCGGCTCCGTTCGTGCTGGTGGGCGTGGTGTGGTTCGTCGCCATGCGGGGCGTGAGACTGCCGATACCGGGGCCCGAAGGCGAGTTGCTCACGCAGATGCTCGGGTTCTACGCGGTCTTCCTGCTCGGGGGTCTGCTGTGCTTGCCGATCCTTTTCATCGTGCGCGGCGGCTACGTCCATCTCACCGACAGCATCATCGCCGGCGCGCCGGTCTCGTTCGGTGACGCGTGGTCGTTCGGAGCGCGGCGCATCGGGCGCACCTTCGGCATCGTGGTCGTTCTCGGCCTCATTGTGATGGGCATCGGATTCGTGATCATGCTGCCCTTCTTCGCGATCCTGCTCGTCGCGGCAGCCGCCGGCGACAACAGTCCAGGCCCGGTCTTCGCAGGCGTGTGTGTCGGCTACATCTACCTTGCGATCGCCTGGATCGCCTTCGGGCTCGTGTGGATCGGCCTCGAGCAAGTGGCCGTCCGCTACGGTCTGATCGGGGGCAGGACCTTCGGCGACGCGATCTCGTCGGCATGGAAGGCGTTCAGGGCGATGAAGGGACGGTTCGTCGTCTTCACCCTGATCATCCTCGGCCTGCAGTACGCCTACTCGACTCTGACGTCGTTCATCACCGCACCTCTGTCGCTTGCGGCAATGCCCAGCTCGTACTGGCAGTCGATGCTCAACCCGTCAGCGGCCCAAGATCCCACGCAGGCGCTTGCCGAGGTGAGCCAGATGCTCGGCCGACTCATGCTCATCTACCCCATCAGTTTCGCGCTGCTCGTTCCGTTCTTCGTCTTCGCGCACGCCGCCTGGACGGCGTTCTTCCGGCAGCTCACCGGACTCGACGCACCTCCGCTACCACCTGGCTACGCCTACGGCTATCCGCCCGCGGGCTACCCGGGCGGCCCGGGCTACCCAACACCCCGGGGCTATCCGGGCGCGCCGGGCTACGCCGCGCCGCAGGGCTACGAACAGACCCCGGCGTACCCGCCTCCGCCGCCGGTCGAGCCGCTCCCGCCGCAGTCGGCGTGGGGGCAGGCGCCACCGATCGCAGGGTACGCAGCCGCGGTGGAGCCGGCCTCGGCGCCTGCGGTGGAACCTACCCCGGCGCCCGTCGCCGAACCGGAGGGCGTCGACTCCGAGTCCGCCGAGTAGCCGAGTGAGGCGGCGGCCTCCGATCAGCCCGAACGCGACCAAAGGACGCCAGTCATGACGTACGGCCAGATCCTCAAACGCGCCTGGGATATCGCGTGGAACCGCAAGATCCTGTGGCTGTTCGGTTTCCTCGTCGGAGGCGGGTACACGGTCCAGACGAACGAGCGGTTCGACGCGGCGCAGAAAGTCTGGGTCGACCGGTTGCTGCGCACGGGATGGGACCGCCTACCCGCGTTGGCCATCGGTATCGCGGTCGTATCCGTCGTGTTCGTGATC
Source organism: uncultured Eubacteriales bacterium (assembly GCA_964354945.1). Taxonomy (GTDB): domain Bacteria; phylum Actinomycetota; class Coriobacteriia; order Anaerosomatales; family CAVXGS01; genus CAVXGS01. The sequence continues at coordinate 2,655 of CAYHCN010000207.1, read as the reverse complement.
GCGCTCATGGTCATCAGCGTCGCCGCCAACGGCGGTCTCGTTCGCCTCGCGGACGACGCGGACGCAGGGGCCGAGGTCGACGCGGCCGAGGGCTTCCGCACCGGGTTCCGCCGGTGGTGGTCGGTCTTCGGCCTCGGTTTGATCGCCGTGCTGGTGCTTCTCGGCGCGGCGGCCCTCCTCATTCTGATCGCATCGGTCGCGGAACCGCTGCTCTGTGTGGCGGCGCCTCTCGCCGGCATCGGGCTGATCTTCGCCGCGGTGGTGGGAGTCCCCGTGTGGGCGCTGGCCTTGCGATTCGTCGTGCTTGACGGCAACGACGTGACCTCGGCTCTCTCGGTGGCGTGGCAGACGGTTCGGCTGCGCCGCAACGGGCCGATCCTGTTCGGCTTGCTGATCTTCGTGATCCAGATCGCAGGCAGTGTCGCGATGGGCGCCGTCGGCTTCCCTGTCGCGTTCTTCGTCGATCTGCTCGCCAAGGAGGGGAGCTGGATCGCGGCGTACGGGACCCTGGGCACGGTCGAGCTTCTGCTACTGGTTCCCGCGATTCTGCTGACGACCTTCACCTCGGTCGCGTGGACCCTCTACTTCCGGCACGGCGACCTTCCGGTGGTCGCCCAGGAGGAGTGGTCGACGCCCACCTACCCGCCACCCGGATCGCCGCGCTCCCCGTACGGAGCCGCGCAGCCGGCCGACTGGCCGCCGCCTCAGATGCCCCCCATGCCGCCCCCGCCTCCAGCGCCACCCGCGCCCGCCCCGCCACTCGCACCGCCCATCGCGCCCGAGGAGGACCTCTCTTGACCGGTCGACTCCTCGTGTGCGCCACGCCCATCGGCAACCTCGGCGACGTGACCTTCCGCGTCCTCGACGCGCTCCGCGAAGCCGACGCGATCCTCGCCGAGGACACGCGGGGGACGCGCAGACTTCTCGCCCGCTACGACATCGAGACGCCGCTCGAGCGATACGACGAGGCGACCGCAGCGCGTAAGACGCCGGCCATGATCGAGCGCCTGCTTGCTGGAGAGACGCTAGCGCTCGTGAGCGACGCCGGGACGCCCGGGGTGAGCGACCCCGGTCACCGCATGCTCGAGGCTGCCGTCGGCGCCGACATCGCCATCGAGGCGCTCCCCGGTGCATCGGCATTGCTGGCCGCCCTCGTCGCGAGCGGTCTTCCGATGAGGCGCTTCTATTTCGGGGGGTTCCTGCCGCGCAAGGCGGGGGAGCGGCGGCGCGAACTCGAGGCGCTGGCAAAGCTCGACGCGACGCTGGCGTTCTTCGAGTCACCTCACCGTGCCCCGGCGTCTGCCGCCGCCCTCGCGGAAGCGTTCCCGGGCCGCAACGCAGTCATGGGCCGCGAGCTCACGAAGCTTCACGAGGAGGTCGTGCGAGGGACCACCGAGTCGCTCGCTGCCGATCTCGCCGGGCGAGCCGAGATCAAGGGAGAAGTCGTCCTGCTCGTGGGCCCGCCGCTGCCCGTCCAGCCAGGCGCGAGCATCGATCCGGAGGTTATCCGGCAGGCGGTCGAGGCGCACGTGGCCGCGGGCGTGAGCCGCAGCGAGGCGGTCAAGCGCGTGGCCGAGGAGTCGGGACTGCCTCGCAAGCAAGTCTACGAGGCGGCACACACGAGACCGACCCGCGGAGGCTGACCGGAGGGGGTAGCAACCGCGGGCCGGATGGTGCCGCGTTCTCGACGGACTCCTCGGCGGCTCTACTTGCGGGCGATGGTCGCCACGCAGTCAGCGCACACTGGGCGTCCCTTGATCTCGCTGATCTCGCCTTCGGTGGATCCGCAGATGGCGCAGGCGTCGCGGTGCTTCTCAAGGATGATCCGATCGCCCTCGACATAGATCGAGATGGGGTCCTTGACTCGGATGCCCAACGTCCGGCGGAGTTCCATCGGTATGACGATCCTGCCGAGGTCATCCACACGACGAACAATGCCGGTGTTCTGCATGCCCCTCTGCCTTCCTACCTTGCTACCACGGGCCGATCTGCGTGGAACGGTTAGAATCTCCGTGGTTGTGCCGGATATGTGTACACGCGTCCTGCTCTTCCAGTAGTACCCACCCCGATGAAGCCCCCAAACCCGAGAGACGCATCGACTCATGGCTGAAAGAGCGTCGTTCTACATAACCACGCCTATCTACTACGTGAACTCGGTTCCGCATCTCGGAACCGCCTATACGACCATCGCCGCCGACGCCCTCGCGCGCTATCACCGGCTTCTGGGCGAGGACGTCCACTTCCTGACCGGTCTCGACGAGCACGGCCAGAAGATCGCGCAGGCTGCCGAGGACAACGGCACCGACCCCCAGACGTGGGTCGACGGCATTGCGCCGAAGTTCCTCGACACGTGGCGGATGCTCGACATCAGCAACGACGACTTCATCCGCACGACCGAGGATCGGCACGTCCGCGGGACGCAGGCGTTCCTGAAGCTGCTCTACGAGAACGGGCACATCTACCAGGGTCACTACGAGGGGTGGTACTGCGTCCCCGACGAGACGTTCTGGTCCGAGGATCAGCTCGCCGAGGGGAACTGCCCTCAATGCGGTCGCGCGGTCGAGTTCATCCGAGAGGACAACTGGTTCTTCAGGCTCTCGGCGTACCAGGAGCCGCTGCTCCAGCTGTACCGGGACCGCGAGGCGGCGGGCAAAG
>CAYHCN010000206.1:0-4371 GCA_964354945.1 uncultured Eubacteriales bacterium | reverse complement strand
CCGGTACGCCAGCTTGATCTTGAGCAGGCCGACGCCCAGCTCCGATGCGGCGATGCTGCCCGACTTGACCGTGCGGCCGGTGCGGACGTTCTTGACGGCGTATTGGATCTTGCCGGGGCCGCACAGCGGGAGAACGCGGGCGCCGACGGACGCGACAGCGCCGGCCTTCATCGACTGCGTGCCGGCCAGCGCGACGCGGACCACCTCGTAGCGGATCACGTCGACCGTCGTGGTGCTGCTGATCGAATCGGTGGCGTTGCCCGACGACTTCGGCTTGAAGACGGTGCGGAAGTACGCAGGGTAGGCGAGGTTCTCGTCGACTGTGACGGACTGAACGCCGACGGTGCCCGTCTCCTCGACCTGCAGACCCTCTCCGTACGTCTCCCAAGCGCCCTTGTTCAGGACCTGGACGTCGAACTTGTCACCCGGGACGGTCTCCGTGGTCACCTCGGGCTTGAGGTCGACCTCCGTGCCGTACATGCCTTGCACGTCTGCGGTGGTGGAGACCCACGCCGCATACGCGGGCATCGCAACGGCGGCGCAGACCACGGCAATGGCCGCAGCGACAAGCGCCAACTTCCTTCGGGGCATTGACTCCTCCTTCTATGGCCAATTCCGACTGCAGGCCCATCGAAAGGAGGCGCCCCCTTCCCCGATGCCTGCGCCGCGAATGCTACGTACGGCGAAGGAGGAAGTGGTTGCACGTATTGGACTATTTCGTAAGCAAATCCACGTGCTGGTCTTGCATCGATGCGGCAAGAAGTTGCGCCGACGTTACAGCGCGTCAGCGACCTGCGGCGCAGGGTGTTACCCGAATTGAAACGGGATTCTGGCGCCACAGTGCCTCGGCAGCGCTACCGCGGCACCTCTTGCCGTCGCGCGATCACGCCGAGGTACACCGACGTGCAGAAGCCCCACCACGCGAGCGCGAAGAGCCACGCCGCGAGCACGTCTCCGAACCAGTGGACCCCCAGGTAGATGCGAGACAGACCGACGAGCGTCGCCAGCACGACGAGCCCCGTGATGAGCTTCTTCTTGAACCCGCGCGTCTGCACGTTCAGAAGGAGGATCACGGCGAAGGCTCCGAAGAACAGCGCCGACGCGACCGTGTGGCCGCTCGGCAAGCTGGGTTCGTTCGGCAGCGGGACCAGGTTCACCCCCACGGGGCGCGCCCGCCCGATCAGCTGCTTCAAGCCACTCGCGATCAGCCAGCCGAGCGGGACGCAGCACAGAAGGTAGACGATCGCGTCCCATCGACGGCGCACGATCATCCAGATGCCGACCGCGATGCACCCCAGCGTCACAAAGGCGGTGCTGCCGAAGAAGGTGAGGAGCTGGGCGAGAGGCTTGAGCGCGCCGGCCCCGATCGAACGGATCGCCGTCGAGATCGCCGCATCGACGCTATCCAGGGACGGCACGAACAGCGCAGCAAGCGCCACCAGTACGAACAACGCGGCCGCGCCGACGACGAGCACCATACGGCCGACGTTCGGGTCGCGCTGCCACGACGGCGGCCGGGGGGAGGTCCCTGCGGGCATCACGCGCCCCCGGCGTCCACGATCGGCGCCGCGACCTGCTGCTTGCGCGACAGCACGCCCGGCATCCACGCCGAACCAGCCGAGAGGTCGAGATCGAGCGCCCGTTCGGCGAGCCGGACGTTGCCGGCGGCAAGAATCCTCGTCCCCTCCTGCACGATGTCGGTGAGCATCAGAACGAACAGGTCGAACCCGTGCTGGGCGCGAATCGCGTCCATCGCCGCACGGACCGCTTCCTCGTGCTGGAGCACGCCCGCGAGGTCGACGGTCTCGTACTGGCCGATACCGACACGCATCTCTCCAGAGCGGAACTCCTTGAGGTCGGCGCCCACGACCCGCTCCGCCGAGAACATCTGACCGGCGCTGCGAGCCCGGTACACCTCCATCCCGAACTGCACCGCGTCGACCCCCACCTTGGCGGCCAGCCGCTCGGCGATGGCGCGGTCGACATCGGTGGTGGTCGGCGAGCGGAGAAGGACGGTGTCGGTGAGTACGGCGGAGAGCAGGGCACCGGCGAGGGCCTCGGGTACCTCGACGCCGAGATCCTCGAAGCGGCGAGCCACTATGGTCGCCGTGGATCCCACCGGCAGGTTCAGGAACAGGATCGGGCGGGCCGTCTGCACGTCGCCCACCCGGTGGTGATCGACGATCTCGACGACGTTGGCATCCTCGATACCGTCGGCGGACTGGGCGGTCTCGTTGTGGTCGACGAGCACGACGCGGCGCCGGCCCCCACGCGCCAGGTCGGTGCGCGTCACTACGCCGAGAGGCCGCGCGGCCTCGTCGACCACCACTGCCGAGCGCTGGGGCGCGTCGAGCAGCTCCTCGGTCGCCTCGGAGAGCAGCATGTCGGGCGGCAGCAGCAGCGGTTCGCGGTCCATGAAGTCGCGTACGGCGTGGGCAAGACCGACCAGCCGGGCCGCGGCGTAGACGGGGTGCGGTGTGGCGATGAGCGCGACGTTGTTGCGGCGGGCCGTCTCGATGACCTCGGCCGACGGTTCGCTGCCAGCAACGATGAGGCAGCCGGCCTCGGCCTGTATGGCGGCCGGCTGGGTGCGGACGCGGTCGCCCACGATCACGATGTCACCGGGCCGGATCGACGCGCGCACCGTCTCGGGCTCGTAGGCGGCGATCCGAACGGCCCCGCTGATGGACGCCTGGTCGTTGCCTGCAAGAAGGCGGCCGTCGAGCGAGTCGACGAGGCGTCGCACGCTCACGGGCAGCTCGCCGAAGCCGACGAGCTCGGTCTCGGAGAGGTAGCGGTCGGCAAGGCTTCGCTCGGCGACGACACCCACCACGCGGCGACCGGCATCGACGACCGGCAGCATCCGCACCCCGCGCTCGCGCATCAGGCGGCCGGCGGACAGCATCGTGGTGTCCTCCGGTGCGGTGATCGGCTCCGCGGTCATGACGTCGCGCACGCGGGGGCGGACGTCGGCGATCTCCTCGGGCAGCGCGAGCGCGAAGCGTTCGAAGATCCACCGCGTCTCGGGCGGGACGGGACCGAGGCGAACGGGGACGTAGACGCTGTCGGCGTCGGTGAGGTTCTTCAGGTGGGCATAGGCGACGGCAGAGCAGATGGAGTCGTTGTCGGGGTTGCGATGCCCGAACACGAGGATGGGGCCCATCACGCGCCTTCCGCCGCTAGGGGTCCTACTGCTTGATCTTCACTATAGGCGCATAGCCGAGCAGGAGCTTCTTGGTGTCGCCCGACCGAGCGAACTTCACGGAGAGCTGGTCGCCGTTCACCCCGACGATGCGGCCCTGGCCGAACGTCTTGTGGTCGACGACGTCACCGACCGCAAAGGTCTCGTTGGGTTGCGCCGGCTGCGCCGCCCCCGAGCGCCCCCCGCTTCGGGCCGTTGTGCCCCCACGCCCGCCGCCGACCCCCCCGCCATGTCCCGCTCCCCGGCCGCTACCGAACACCCTGCCGCCGTCGCTCGACGGACCGACGCCGAAGCTACCGCGGCGGTCGCCTCGCTTCTCGTAGCCCGTGCCGGAGAGCCCCATGCTCCCGACGCCGGTCTTCTCGACGGTCTCCTCGGGCATCTCGGCGAGGAAGCGGCTCGCGGGGTTGTGCTGCGTGGAGCCGTAGATGGAACGCGAGTGCGCGTAGGCGAGGTACAGTCGCTTGCGGGCACGGGTGATGGCGACGTACATGAGCCGCCGCTCCTCCTCGAGTCCCACGGGGTCGAACATCGAGTTGGCGTGGGGGAAGATGCTCTCTTCGAGCCCCACGATGAACACCACCGGGAACTCGAGGCCCTTGGCGGTGTGCACGGTCATCATCGTGACCGCGCTCTCCCCCTCCACCAGCGTGTCCAGGTCGGTGCGCAGCGCCAGCCACTCGAGGAACTCGGGCAGCCCGGCATCGGGATGGGCCTCGGAGAACTCCTGGACCACGCCGAAGAACTCGCGGATGTTGTCGGCGCGCTGAGCAGCCTCGTCGGTCCGCTCGGCCTCGAGCGCTGAGATGAGACCGGTGCGCTCCACGATCGCCTCGGCGAGGTCGCGAAGCGAGGCTGCCTCGAACGAGCGAACGTAGTCGAGCAGCTCGGCGAAGTCCGAGAGCCGCGTGCGGGCGCGGGCGTCGAGCCAGTCCTCGGCGATGGCGATGCGCAGCGCGTCCTCGAACGAGACGCTGCGCTCGCGGGATACGAACGTGATCTTGTCGATGGTGGTGCCGCCGATGCCACGGCGGGGCGTGTTGATGATGCGGCGCAGCGAGATCTCGTCGGCGGGGTTGACCACGACCTTGAGGTAGGCCATCACGTCGCGGATCTCGGCGCGGTCGAAGAACCGGGTGCCGCCGACGATCCGGTACGGCACGCCGGTC
>CAYHCN010000205.1:0-4373 GCA_964354945.1 uncultured Eubacteriales bacterium | reverse complement strand
GCCAACGTCTACCGTCATTGGCGGTTGGCGTGGGGCCGGACTGGCTAGACGTGGTCGGGCTAGCAAAGGCGTCAACCTGACGGCCAGAAGGTAGACTGACCAGAAGACGCCTGCGCCGCAGGTCATGCCCAACACGCTCGCCGCACCGATGGAATAGGACAGGGGGCACGATGGGTCGGCTGATCTACTCGGCGATGCAGTCCCTCGACGGTTACGTCGCAGACGCGGCCGGCACGTTCGACTGGGCTGAGCCTGACGAGTCAGTGCACACCTTCGCAAACCAGCTGCAACGACCTATCGGCACCAACCTTCTCGGCAGGCGGATGTATGAGGTGATGTCGGCGTGGGAGACGCTCGGTACGCAGGGCGACGAGCCTGCCTACATCGAGGAGTTCGGCGAGCTGTGGCGCGCGTCTGACAAGGTCGTCTACTCGACGACCTTGGACTCGGTGTGCGCCGCTCGCACCCGCATCGAGCGGGCGTTTGTGCCCGACGCCGTCCTACGGATGAAGGACGATCTCGTCGATGACATCTCCATCGGCGGACCGACCCTGGCGGCTCAGGCGATCGCGGCCGGTCTGGTCGATGAGTATCAGCTGTTTGTCGTGCCCGTCGTCGTGGGCGGGGGCACACGCTGTCTGCCGGATGGAATCCGGCTCGACTTGCAGCTCGTCGACCAACGCCAGTTCGACAACGGCACGGTCTACGTGAGCTATCGCCCGCTCGGATGACGGCGGGTCCCGCAATCTCGCGGGGGCGGGTAACAAGCGCATCGATCAGAACGCAGAGGCGAGAATCAGCAAGAAAGGCGTACGCGCGTCTGCTCATGCGCCACGACGATGGGCGTAGCAGTGGGTTCGATTGGGGTGTTCTGTGCGAATCAGTGAAGCTTCCGCCGCTGAACTCGATGAGGTGCTGTCTGTCGAACGCGAGGCATTCGGCGAGGACGACGAGGCGGACCTCGTTCGCAACCTTCTCAACGATCCCAGTGCGCGACCGCTGCTCTCGCTGGTCGCTCAGGATGGTGATCGTATTGTGGGACACATCCTGTTCACCGCCGCACGGCTGGAAGGTGCGTCACGTGATGTCTCCGTGGCAATCCTCGCCCCTCTGGCGGTCGTGCCCGAGGCTCAACGCAGGGGTATCGGCGGGAATCTGATCGAGCACGGCATCAACCGCCTCGGCGAGTCGGGCGTCGAGCTCGTCTTCGTGCTCGGACACCCGGAGTACTATCCCCGTCACGGATTCGAGCCGGCAAGCCGCTTGGGGCTCGCGGCCCCGTACCCGATCTCACTGGAGGATGCCTGGATGGTGCGGGCGCTGCGTCCGGGTGTCATCGGAGCCGTGCAAGGTGCGATCGTGTGCGCAGACGCGATGAGCAAGCCGGAGTACTGGCGCGAATAGCACTAACGCGCCTCGCCGCATGGCCGGACACGCCTAACAAGCGCATCCAGCAGAGCGCCGCAATGTAGACTGCGAACAGGAAGCGCTCCGCGTCTGCTGATGCGCCACACCGTTGTGCGGATTCGGTCGACGCGGGGAAGCCGACACTCCGCGTTGCGACTGTAGTGCGGGTTCGTCATCAGGAGGCGGGGTGAAGAGGATGCTCGGGTCGCTGCAACCGCCGCATCGCACGGCCACTCTCGCCCTGATAGCGCTCGCGGCGGTCCTCTCAGGGGCCGCATTCCTCATCGGCGTCGACGACAACCCGCCGGGCATCGCCCTGGCCGCCCTCTCGGGAGTCGTGTTCGTTACCGCCCTCGTCCATCACTGGCGCTCGCCGAGGCGCTTCCTCCTCCTCAGCGCGCTCTCGCTGGCGATCATCGTGATCTTCGGAGCGCTCGGCATCATGGGCGACATCGCAGTGACGGGCAACCGACTCCCCGCGTCAGTGACTCCAGCTGCTGAATCCGCCGGATCCGCGCTCTTCCTCGTCATAGCGTTCTTGGGCGTGCCCTCTGTCCTGGTCGGGCTCGTCGGAGCAATCGTCGTGTGGCTGATTCGGCGAACGCACTGAACTGCCCAACAAGCGCATCAACCCGGCGGCGCGAGGTAGACTCGGGAAGATACGCGCATGAACGCGGGCTAGCGCCTGAACGTTCGGCGTAGATGGAGGGACATCTTGGCGCGAAAGAAGATGTACAACGTCTACGTGATCGAGCTGAGCCGTGACGTCTTGCAGCATCGCAAGTTCGTCGACGCCAACCCCTACATGCGCCGCGACAAACCGTGCGTCTACGTCGGCTCCACATGCCTCACTCCGAAGGCGCGCTATCAGCAGCACCTCGATGGCTACAAGTCCAATCGGTTCGCACATGAGTACGCGATTGAGCTCAAGCCGCGGCTCTACGCCAATTGGCAGGGCTATGAGACTCGCGAGCTGGCTGAGGCGGCAGAGGTGAAGCGGGCAGAGAGCCTCCGGAGGCGGGGCTATGCGGTCTGGTACGGGGTCTGATCACGCCTAACAAGCGCATAGACCTGACGCCCATAGGTCGCGCGCCAACATGAAGTTCGAAGGCGCGCAGTTCATGCCCCAGACGCGGGCGTAGGAGGGGGAGGTTTCGATGACTGTCGCTGTGTACATAGCCGGCATCGTGTTTGGGTGCTGCGTCATCTGGCTTGTCCTCGCCTCAACCGGCCTCGGCCGAATGCACTCGCACAACCGGGATGAGCTTGAGCTGTCTTGGCGTCGCGTCTGGCTTCCTGCCCTCGCGTCAGCCGCGGCCGCCGCGTCCTTCTTCATCATCCGCTTCGTCGGCGTCGAAGCCCCCGTATCGCCCAGTGTGGTGATACGCGGATGGCTCGGCTTCTTCTTCGTCTTCGCAGCGGTGTTCGCGGCCTCCGCCGCACTGATGATGGCCGTCATGAGACGCGCGACTCGATTCTCGCGTAACAAGGGGAAGCACCAGCCGTCCGCTAGATAGGCCGCACGCCTGACAAGGCGCCTCAACCTGGCGTGACCGAGGTCTTCGGTAGACTGCGAGCGAAGCGGCGCGCGGGTTGTGCGCCACCACGTCAGGCGGAAGGGACCGCGGTCTCCGTGAGTGAAGGTGAGCTTCGCAGAGCCGTCATCACGTACGAGGGGCTTCCGCTTTCGTCTGGTGGTGCACACAGTCTGGGTCGCCTCGATCCGATGACCGTGTGGATTCGCTTGGGTGCGTTCATGGATGCCTGCGCAACCGGGGTCCGAATGACTGCGAGGATTGAGCTGTTCGACCAGAGCAGCGCTGGCGAGCGGCTGGCCGCATCGCTCGGCCTGGTTCAACGATCCGTGCATCGACAGGTGAAGAGTTCAGCAACCTCAAGCTTCGGGAAGCCTCGGCGGGGGATTGCGGTCGAGGCCGTTGAACCGGGCGAAGGATTGCGCGGCGTCTACTGGATGCTGCAAGAAAGTGACGTTATCCCGGCAATCGAGTGGATGAAGTCGCAGCCGTCGCAGCCCGACACGTTCATCGGCCCGGCGCTCGTCGTTTCGGTCGAGGGACCATTCAGACTGCGCCATCCACGTTCGGGCGACGAGCTGCCGCATCAAGACCCGGCGGCATACGGCGACTTCGACTTCACAGGATGGGGACATCTTCTTGGACAATCGGGTCTGCGAGCGCGCTTGGGTTCCTATTCGACGTGCTCGATTGTCCTGTCGCTGCCGTTCGAGGAAGCCACACCGGAACTTCTTGGGTACGTCCAGGTTCTCCAGGGCTACCTTCCGTTCAAGCTGTCCTCGAAGCACTGGACTCGCTGGCAGCTGAACAAGGGCGGAAACGGCTACCACGGGCGCAAGATCGATCTAACGCTCGGCGCTTCCACGTAACAAGCGCATCAACCTGAGGTGATCAGAGCGTCGTCGACTGGCACCGCACGGGGCGCAGGTTAGGCGCCTCGACGTCAGCGCGACCCTCGGGTGGCGGTCGGGCCCTAGTCCGCGTAGTCGTCCTGCACTTGGCCGGCCGGCACGAATAGCGGTCTGACTTCAATGCCTCCGTCGCGCGTGGCGGGGTGGAGTTTCGCGATCTGAACCGCTGTGTCGACATTCGGTGCCGCGAGCACATAGAACGCGGACACCACTAGACTCGACCCCATCAGCGTGCCTTCTCGAACTGTGTCGCCTCGGATGGACATGCCCTCGGTGCTCGAGTCGAGCGCGAACCCCCTCTGCTTGGAGAAGTAGGTGCCGCCCAGCACTTTGCCGCCCAGCGCCTTGGCCTGAGCGGGATACTCGTCGAGTGCTGCCAGATGCTCAGAACTGAGCGCCATGGGGTCGGCAGGCGCTGGTGAGTAGACGACTATTCCGTATTGAGGCATGAGATGATCCTTCCATGACGGTTGAGCGGTATGTCTCCACCGTGCCCGCCGCGCTAACGAGCGCATCCACC
>CAYHCN010000204.1:0-4397 GCA_964354945.1 uncultured Eubacteriales bacterium | reverse complement strand
CGCGTCAGCGGCGGCACCAGCACCACACCGAGGACGACGACCACGATGAGCACGAGCAGGCCGATCCCCACCCACTTGAGGATGTTCAGTGCGAGCGGCATGGGCTGCCTTTCCCTCTGACACCGTGTCGGTTGTTGATTCGCGGGCGCCTTGCGGGCTCCTTCCGGGGCACCGTGTAGGTGATCCAGGACGGATCCGGAGATGTGTCGCGAGGCACCGCGACTCGAATCAGTAGACGACGGCGTCCAGAATGGCGAGCGTTTCCTCGAGCACGGCGGCGGGAGCCGCACCGATGCGCTTCACGTCCCGCGCACGGTAGTCGATCGACTTCACCTGCTCGACCATCACCACGCCGGTGACCTTCTCGCCTTCGGGAATCTCGACGTGGAACGGGTAGTCGCGACGCGAGCTGGTCACAGGACAAGCCAAGCACAGGCCCGTGTGCCTGTTGAACAAGTCGTTGCTGATAACCAACGCCGGACGGCGGCCCCGCTGTTCGTGCCCTGATCGAGGATCGAAGGTCAGCGCGACGAAGTCGCCCTTGCGGGGCACGTAGGCCGGCACTACCACACCTCGAGACCGGTCGGCTCGCCCCAGTCCTGCTCACCGGGGCTGTAATCTGCTGGGATCTCCCGGACAAGCTGCCCGAGGTCCACCCGGCCCCTGACCCGCTGGAGCGGCTTCACCACGAGGGCTCCGTCCTGGCTGGACACGTCGACCTCGTCGCCCACTTCGATATCGACGCCGGCAAGCAGCTCCTTGCTCAGACGCAATCCCTGGCTGTTGCCCCATTTCTGGACTCTGGTGATCATCGCTCAACCTTCGGGTTGGTGGCTCGCGAGCAAGCAGCGGATATACCATGTATATCCCGCAGTATAACGCGCGGCTCTTCCGCTCGCTTATCGAAACCTACACCAGGTACACGATCTCCCAGCCGCCGGTCGGATACGACCACTCCATGCCGAGCAGGTCGTCGCGGGTGAGCCCGTGCGCGATCGCGAGCGCGAAGACGTTGACTACTTCAGGCGCCGCCGGACCGAGCAGATGCGCGCCCAGAATCCGACCGCTCCCCCGCTCGACCACCGTCTTGGCTGCAGCCACGTGCACGCCGAGGCGTTTCGAGGAGTCCCACTCAGTCATGTCGGTGAACTTCACGTCGACGTCATGCCCCGCCTGCCGGGCCTGCTCGTCGGTGAGCCCCACCGAAGCGAGCGGCGGGTTCGCGAAAGCGACCGATACCGTGACCGGCGGATCGTACGTCGCCGACCCTGGCTCGACGATGTTGCGCACGGCGACTCGCGCCTGATGGATCCCCGCCGGCGTCAGCGGTGCTCCGCGATCGGCGGCGTCGCCGGCCGCGAAGACCCGCCGGTTCGAGACGCTCCGCATCGATGCGTCCACCGCGATTCCCTGTCGGCCAGCCTCGACATTGGCCGCTGCGAGATCGAGCGCGTCGAGATCGGGCACCCGGCCGGCGGCATGCAGGACGGCGTCGCAGGCGACCGCAGAGCCGTCCGCGAGACGAACCGCGAGCGGCGCGGTGCCTGTCTGCGCCCGCTCGACCCCAGCGACCTCCGTCCCGGTGCGCACGTCGATCCCGTCCGCCCGGTACGCATCGGCGAGCATGCGCGTGAGGTCGGCGTCGAACTGCTCGAGCACCCGCTCGCCGCGGTGGAGGACTGTCACTTCGGCGCCCGCGGCATGCGCCATGTGCGCGAACTCAAAGGCGATGTAGCCGCCACCAACGAACACCACTCGGCGAGGCATCTCGGCAAGCGACATGAACGCCTCGCTGTCGAGCATGAGCTCTTCGCCGGGGATGCCGAGTGACGCCGGCTTCGCCCCGGTCGCCACGATCACGTGACCCGCCGAATGCGCCTGACCGCCCACGTCGAGCTCGACCGAGTCCGCGGTGGTACCCACGAACCGCGCGACACCGTGCAGCGTTTCTATCCCCGCGACGCGCTCGGAGTCCTCGATGCGCGCCGGAAGGCCCGCGATCAGGCTGTCCTTGAACGCGACCGCCGCGCTCCAGTCCAGCCCAACCTCGCCGACGACCCCCCGGTCGCGGCCGGACCTCGCGCGCTCGACCGTCTCGGCGGCGGTGTAGAGCGTCTTCTTCGGCTCGCATCCACGTAGCGCGCACGTGCCGCCGAACTCCCGGGAGTCGACCAGAGCGACCCGAAGGCCGGCCTCGGCAAGTTCGGGCGCAGCAGTCCGGCCTGCCACGCCGGTGCCGATTACGATCGCGTCGTAGTCAGGCACTACGCCCCCCGTCAGTGAATGCGCCCTTTCGTCGATTCTACGCACGCCGATGCCTCCACCCTCGTTCCTGAGCCGAAGATTAAGGAGTATGATTGCGACTTGCGTGGGTACCTGTTCGCCCGCGCGCAACGCCACACGCCGCCAAGCGGCAACAACAACGGAGTGATCGTGGACTCAAGCGCGGATGGTGGGGTCCGCCGCAGGAGGACGGGCTGGTACATCCTGCTCGTCGTCATACTGCTGCTCCTTGCCCTGCTTGCGTCCTGCACCGTTTCGATGGCGGCGTACTACCGGATCGGCCCGCAGAAAGCCCGGTTCGTCGTCGCCAACGCCCCCTGCCTCCAGTGCCACACCGAGCTGCTCGCGCAGATGCGCCTGCCCTCGACCCACAACCCGTTCGTCGAGCGCAACTGCACCTCGTGCCACGAACCCCACGCCGAGCTGACCAGGGTCACCGTCGTGTCCGAGGGCTCCTCGGGCACCGTCACCGCCGCAACCTGGTTCAGGTGGGGTCCCTTCCGGCGCCCCTACGACACCATCCAGCGCGCGGTCTTCGGCGTCAGCGAGGCCAGCCAGCGAAGCTGGGAACGCAAGGCGCTCGGCGACGCCGAGCTCGTCGCCCCACTCGATCGCCTCTGCTGGACCTGCCACGGGAATCTCAACCCCGAGCGCAACATGGGCTTCCCCCACCAGCCGTTCGCCGCGAACCACTGCACGAGCTGCCACGATCCCCACGCGTCGCGGAACAAGCCCCTGCTTCGCGCCTCGGCGTACAACCTATGCATCACCTGTCACCCGATGGGCCAGGAGCTGAACCGCACCTACGTCCACGAACCGGCCATCCGCCGAGAGTGCCTGAAGTGCCACCGCCCCCACGCGTCCGACTACGACGGCATCCTCGTCACCAGCCAGCGCGACCTGTGCTTCACGTGTCACCCGGCAGTCGGTGCGCAGTCCACGCAGGCGGTCCAGCACCAGCCGTTCCTCGGCGACAACTGCACGGGGTGCCACGAGCCCCACGGCGCCGACGCAGCTCCCCTGCTGACCCAGAGCTCACCGGACCTCTGCTACCGGTGTCACACGACGATGCCGGCGCGCTTCACCCGCGCGAGCCACCACCCGGTTCCCGGCCAGGTCAACTGCCCCTCGTGCCACCAGCCGCACGCGTCGAACGTCGGCGGGCTGCTGCTCACCTCGGAACGCCAGCTGTGCCTGTCGTGCCACACCAACATGGCCTCGCTCACCACGCTCGCGGTGCAGCACGCGCCCTTCGAGGACGATGCCTGTACCTCGTGCCACGTACCCCACGGATCGGACTACGTGCCGCTCCTCAAGAATCCTCAGCCCAACCTGTGCTACATCTGCCATCCGCAGCTCGCCGAGGCGATGAGCAAGCCGAGCCACCACCCCGATCAGTGCTCGAGGTGCCACACGGTTCATGCCTCGTCGAACCTCAAGCTGCTCGTCGCGCCGGCAGGCAACTCGTTCTGCTACCGCTGCCACCCCACGATCAAGACGACCTACGTGGATTCGAATCATTCGCCCATGGCGTGCAGCTCGTGCCATCGCCCACACGGCTCGAGGTACGGAGCGCTGCTGGTCAACGCGGGACCCAAGGTGTGCATCGAGTGCCACGGGCCGAGCGAGGGCTACATGGGGGACGGCGACTGGGCACACCGGGCGAGCAACCAGTTCCTCGACATCCACTCGAAGAAGCCGCTCAGCTGCACCTCGACGTGCCACAACCCGCACGGAACGCAGTACGCGCACATGACGCGCAACTACCCGGCGACGTGGGATGGCCTGTGCATGCAGTGCCACCGCGGAGTGGGCAAACGGTACTAGAAGCGCCTACTCGTCCTTCTGGTACGGCGGCCTCGGATACGGGAATCCCGAGTACCCGCCGGACAAGATGCTGAACGAGCCGTCGGAGTACCACACCGTCGCGGTCTGACCGGGCTTGATACCGACTCCCGGAGCGGGCTTCTGGTAGTAGACCCGCCCCTTGCCGACGTCCGTCGTCGAAGGGCCGCTGTGCGCGTGAACGGTGAGTCCCGCGCGGCGAAGCGTGGCGGCGGCCTGGTCGTCCGTCATGTTCAAGACGTCGGGCATGAGGTTGTGCCACGTCTTGG
>CAYHCN010000203.1:0-4403 GCA_964354945.1 uncultured Eubacteriales bacterium | reverse complement strand
ATCTACTCGCGGATCATGAACCCCACGAACGACGTGCTCGAGCAGCGCATCGCCGAACTCGAAGGCGGCAGCGCAGCGCTGGCGCTCTCCTCTGGCCACGCCGCCGAGGTGCTCGGTCTTCTGAACGTCGCGGGCACGGGTGACTCGATCGTCTCGTCGACGTCGCTGTACGGCGGGACCTGGAATATCTTCCTGCACACGTTCCGGCGCCTCGGGATCGAGGTCCGCTTCGTCGAGACGACCGACACCGAGGGCTTCGCCGCCGCGAGCGACGACACCACGAAGGCGTGGTTCGTCGAGACGATCGGCAACCCTCGTCTCGACGTGCCGGATCTCGCGGGACTCGCCGAGGCGGGCCGCGCGCTCAACATCCCGCTGTTCGTCGACAACACGTTTGCGACGCCGTATCTGTCGCGCCCAATCGAGTACGGTGCCGCGGTCGTGATCGAGTCGCTCACGAAATGGCTCGGCGGTCACGGCACGAGCATCGGCGGCATCCTCGTCGACGGCGGCAACTTCGATTGGGGCGGCGGTCGCCACCCCTTCTTCACCGAGCCCGACGAGAGCTACCACGGCCTGAAGTTCTGGGACGTGTTCGGCGACTTCCCCGGCCTGGGCAACGTGGCCTTCGCGATCCGCGCTCGGGTGAACCTGCTCCGCGACCTCGGCAGTTCGCTCTCGCCGTTCAACGCGCAGCAGTTCCTCCTCGGTGTGGAGACGCTGTCGCTCCGGGTGCAGCGGCACAGCGACAACGCACTCGCCGTGGCCACGTACCTGGAGAACCACCCCAAGGTCGAGTGGGTCAGCTACCCGGGTCTGGATTCGCACCCCACCAAGGCCCACGCGGACACGTACCTCGAGAACGGCTACGGCGGTGTGGTGGTGTTCGGGGTCAAGGGCGGCAAGGAAGCCGGCCGCAAGCTGATCGACTCGGTGGAGCTGTTCAGCCACCTTGCCAACGTCGGCGACGCGAAGTCACTCATCATCCACCCCGCCACGGCGACGCACTCACAGCTGTCCGAGGAAGAGCTCGAGAAGGCGGGCATCAGCGACGACTTCGTCAGGCTGTCCGTCGGCATCGAGGGGATCGACGACATCCTCGCCGACCTCGACCAGGCATTGGAGCAGGTGTAGGCGAACGTGAGCAGCCCCGAGAGCGCGGGCGTGCCCGCATCCGGACCGCAGTCGCTGGTCTTGCCCGGTCCCCTGCCGCTTGCAAGCGGCCAGCGGTTGGACCACGTCGAGGTGGCGTACGAGACGTACGGCACGCTGGACGAGACGCGGTCGAACGCGGTGCTCGTCTGCCATGCGCTCTCGGGTGATGCTCACGTCGCCGAGGGCCCCGGGACAGACGGCTCCGTGCGGCCGGGGTGGTGGGACCCGGTCGTGGGTCCCGGCCAAGCCATCGATACCCGCAAGTACTTCGTCGTGTGCGCCAACGTGCTCGGGGGATGCTCGGGGACCACGGGTCCGGGGTCGATCGACCCCAAGACCGGCAGGCCCTACGGACGGCGCTTCCCGCTGGTGACGATCGAGGACATGGTCGACGTCGAGGCACGGCTGCTGACCGAGCTTGGGATCGAGCGGCTCGCGTCCGTGACAGGCGGGTCGATGGGTGGCATGCAGGCGCTTGCGTGGGCCGAACGCTACCCCGAGCGGGTCGCCTCGGTGATGGCGATCGCCACGACGTGGCGTCTCGGCGCCCAGGCCATCGCGTTCAACGAGGTCGGTCGTACCGCGATCCTCGGCGACCCCGAGTTTCGCGGCGGCGACTACTACGACGTGGGGCAGCCGCACCATGGGCTCGCGACGGCCCGGATGGTCGGGCACATCACGTACCTCTCTGACGAGTCGATGCGCAAGAAGTTCGGGCGCCGGCTGCGCGAGCGCGATGCGCTCGCCTTCGACTTCGTGACCGAGTTCGAGGTGGAAAGCTACCTCGCGTACCAAGGCAAGAAGTTCGTCGAGCGATTCGACGCCAACACCTATCTCTACATGACCAAAGCGATGGACTACTTCGACCTGTCGACAGGCCACGAGCGCCTGGCCGAGGCGTTCGAGGGGGCAGCCCAGCGCTACCTCGTGCTGTCGTTCTCGAGCGACTGGCTGTTCACCACGCGGCAGTCCCGCGACATCGTCGATGCACTGCAGGTCGCGGGCGCGCAGGTCTCGTTCGCCGAGATTCCCAGCCCCTACGGCCACGACGCGTTCCTCCTCGAGCCCGAGGAGCAGCGCCGCTACGTCGAGCCGTTCCTCGAGAGCGTGGTCGCCGGGGAGCGGGCGCGGGTTCGGGGCGAATCCACGCCAGCGGCGGGAGGTGATCCGGCGTGACGGCGACACCACAGACGCCCGCAGCGCACGACATCTTGCGCGCCGACCTTCAGCTCATCGCTTCGCTCGTGCCTGACGGCAGCCGGGTGCTCGACCTCGGCAGCAGCGACGGATCGCTCATGGCGCACCTGCGCGACGAGAAGAATTGCACCGTTCGCGGCATCGAGCTCTCGCCCGAGGGCATCGCCGCCTCCGTCGAGCGGGGGCTCTCGGTGGTGCAGGCAGACCTCGACGAGGGTCTCTCGGCGTACGGCGACGGCTCGTTCGACATCGTCGTGCTGTCGCAGACGCTCCAGGTCGTGCGTCGACCGGACCTCGTGATGAAGGACATGGCGCGAGTCGGACGCACGTGTATCGTCTCGTTCCCGAACTTCGCGAACTGGCGCGTGCGCGGCTTCCTGTTCTTCCGAGGACGGATGCCCGTCTCGAGATCGATTCCGTACCAGTGGTACGAGACCCCGAACATCCACCACACGACCCTGCGGGACTTCCGAGACCTGTGTCAGCGCCTCGAACTCGAGATCGTCCGAGAGATCCCGCTGTCCACCGACGACTTCGGTCACGCGAAACCGGTGAGTCTGTGGCCGAACTTGCGCGCCGATACCTCGCTCGCGGTGGTACAGAGGGCGTCTACCTGAGTTCGTGGGCGACCCCGTGCGTATCGAGCAGGTCGCACAGCTGGTCGCGGTCCACGCACTCCCACTGCCTAAGCGTCTGGCCCGGTCCCGGCTCCTCGGCGAGCCGCACGCTGTGCTTGCCGAGCTGACACTCCACGCAGTGGGTCGTGGCCCACGTGTACGCCTTCTCGTGCGGTCCGACGAACAGGAACGTCGCGTCGCGTCCCTGGACCTGCGCCACGGCGCGAAGCTCGCGGCTGACCCGGTACGACTTGATGGTGCGGTCGTGCGCGTCGCGGACGATCTCGGCGCGCAGGCCCGAGGCGGTCGGTTCGGTGAGCAGCTTGCCGAGGAACGCGCTGACCCGCTTCGCGTCGATGCGGTCGAGGTCCGCCGCCGACTTCAGGAACGAGTCGGTGACCGTCACGCACGGGTCGGGGCGAGGGCTTGCGGGTCCGTTCGTCACGCCTCGAGCACTCCTCTGATGATCGCCTCGTAGTCGGGGATGCCGGCCACGGCGCTCGAGCGCCACGCGTCGACCACCGCCATGCCGGACGGCTCGAGGAACTCGGAAACGTAGCGAAGATAGCCGACGCTGTCGAACTGCGCGCTGCCGTCGAGGCGCACGTAGTTGCCCGAGTGCACGCATCCCCAGCCATCGTCCTGCCCCGTCCATCTTCCGCCCACCAGCACATCGATCTCGGCGCCGGGACGCTCGCGGACCGGCGTGAGCAGCTCGACTCCCGCGTGAGCGAGCACCCGGGTCTCGGCGTCGATCGATGCTCGGGTCTGCGAGAGCTTCACTCGTCCGTCGTGGGTGTCCCGCTCCCCGGTGACCACCGGTATCGAGCCGAGCGACCACGAGAGGGGCACTCTCGCGAGATGGACGTAGAGGTGACACGCCAGGCACGGCGAGGACACGTGGTACCGGTCGCTGAGCTCGGAAGCGAACCGGCCGTTGAGCGCCGCCCACAGCGCGGGGCTGCCGAACCGCATCGGGTCGAGGACGTCGGCCTCGCCGTCGAGCAGGTCGCGAAGCAGCTGCACTGCGGCGAGGGGAGCGTCGGGATCGCCGAACTCGGTGCCGGTGAGCACAACCGTCGGGAGAACTGCCGAGAACCCCTCCTCACGGCACGCCGCCACTGCCGCGGCGACGCTGTCGCGACCGGCGATCGCCGCGATCACCAAGTCGGGCAGGGCGCGCATCATCTCGAGCCGCTCGGGCCCGAAGACGTCAGAAGGGCGTTCTGCGGGGGCCAGTGCCATGCGCCGAGTCTAGCAGCCGGGGGTATCGGCCGCTTCGACCCATGCGTTCGCGGCAGCGGCGTCGTAGAGCACGATGCGGATCTCGGTGAGGCGCGATGCCGCGGCCAGAGACTCCTTCAGAACCGATAGCGCGATGGGTGCCGCGATCGGCACCGGGAAACCGTAGATTCCCGTCGAGATGCTCGGGAA
>CAYHCN010000202.1:0-4433 GCA_964354945.1 uncultured Eubacteriales bacterium | reverse complement strand
CCGAGGCGGTACAATCCGCGACGACTCGAACGGCTCGGCATGAAAGGGATTCGTGAGCGACACGCCCGCAGCTCCCGTGGTGACCATCGTCGGCGCCGGTCTCGCCGGCTCGGAGGCCGCGTGGCAGCTCGCGGAGCGGGGGATCGTCGTGCGCCTCGTCGAGATGCGTCCCATCGCGATGACTCCGGCACACCACACCGGGCTCTTCGGCGAGCTGGTGTGCTCGAATTCGTTCAAGAGCGACGACCCCACCACCGCGGCAGGCGAGCTCAAGCGCGAGCTCGAAGCCCTGGGAAGCCTCGTCGTAGCCGTCGCTCGAAGGACCGCGGTCCCCGCAGGCGCGGCACTTGCCGTCGACCGCGAGGAGTTCGGAGCCTCGCTGACCGCCCGCGTCTCCTCGCACCCGCTCATCGAGGTCGTCCGTGCCGAGGCCTGCGACCTGCCGCCGGGGCGGTGCATCATCGCCACGGGACCGCTCACCAGCCCCGGCTTCGAACCCGTGCTTGCGCAGCTGTCCGGCGAGCGGCTGTCGTTCTTCGATGCTGCGGCCCCTATCGTCGAAGCCGAGTCGATCGACCGCACGACCGTCTTCGCCGCCTCGCGCTACGGAAAGGGCGGGGGAGCGGATTACCTCAACGCCCCGATGAACCGCAACGAATACGAGTCGTTCATCGACGCGCTTCTCGAAGCCCGCCGGGTCCACGCAAAGGACTTCGAGCGCAAGGAGCTGTTCGCCGCATGCCAGCCGGTCGAGGAGATCGCTCGGACCGGACGAGACGCGCTGCGCTTTGGGCCGTTGAAGCCGGTGGGCCTCACCGACCCCAGGACGGGCGAGCGGCCGTGGGCCGTCGTCCAGCTGCGGCCGGAGAACGCCGGCGGCGGCGCGTACAACCTCGTGGGGTTCCAGACCAACCTCACGTTCCCCGAACAGCGGCGGGTGTTCCGGATGATCCCGGGGCTTAGCGATGCGGAGTTCCTGCGCTACGGGGTCATGCACCGCAACACCTTCATCGACGCGCCCCGCCTGCTCGAACCCTCGCTGCGACTCCGCGAACATCCTGACGTGTGGCTCGCCGGGCAGGTGACCGGGACCGAGGGGTATCTCGAGGCGGCCGGGTCGGGGCTTGTTGCGGCCCTGAACGTAGCCGTACGCGTCATCGGCGCGCAGCCCGCCGTGCTGCCCCCAACGACCGTACTCGGAGCGCTCCTCGGCTATGCGACGGATCCCGGAACCTCGCGCTACCAGCCGATGCACGTGAACTACGGCATCCTGCCTCCGCTCTCCGAGCGGGTTCGCGGGAAGCGGGAGCGCTATGCTGCGTATGCACAGAGGGCGCGCGCAGACCTTGCCAAGTGGATCGAGGGAAGGCCCGAGCTTTGGACGAGGGTTTCGTGAGCTCGTCGGACGCGAGCTCATCGCCCAACACCTCATCTCCCGATGTCGCGTCGCTCGTAGACGCGTTCCTCACCCACCTCTCCGCCGAGCGAGGCCTGAGCCCGCACACCGTCCGCGCATACGCCGGTGACTTGCGCAGCTATCTGGATTGGGCCGACCGGGCCGGCGTCGACGCGTTTCACCCGCGCCATCGGCAGCTACGGCTGTACCTCGGCGAGATGGACCAGGCGAAGTACTCTCGGCGGACCATTGCCCGCCGCCTCGCCGCCCTGAGGACCTTCTTCGCCTGGCTCATCGAGCGTGGCGCTATCGAATCCGACCCCACGACCGTGCTCGCGACCCCGAAGATGCCGTCGCGGCTTCCGACGCTCGTCCCCCAAGAAGTCCTCGATTCGTTGTTCGACGCGCCGGACTCGTCCACCCCCGTCGGGATGCGCGATCAGGCGGTGCTCGAGCTGCTCTACGCAGCGGGGCTTCGCGTCAGCGAGGCCGCGGGTCTCACTATCGGCAACGTCGACCTCGCGCAGGGACAGGTGGTCGTCCTCGGCAAGGGCAGCAAGGAGCGCGTCGTTCCGATCCACCGTCTCGCAGTCGCCAAGATGCGGACCTGGCTCGCGGAGGGTAGGCCGGCGTACACCAACGAACACTCCGGCAGCGCCTTCTTCATCTCGACGAGGGGGCGTCCCTTGTCGGCCGACGCCGTGCGGCGCATATTCCACCGGTGGCTTCTGGCAACCGAGACCGCTCACGGCCTCTCACCGCACGCGCTCAGACATACGTTCGCGACGCGCATGCTCGAGAACGACGCGGACCTCCGGACCGTTCAGGAGCTCTTGGGGCACGTTGCCCTGTCTACGACCCAGATTTATACTCACGTGAGCGCAAAACGCCTGCAAGACGTGCATCGCAAGGCACATCCGAGGGCCTGACCGCACTGGGGAGCGCGGTCGGGAACGTGTAGAGTGTGAGCGCCTCGATTTCTTCCATCGTCATTGACTGCAGACAGGGGACTGCATGCGATCAGACTCGCGGACCGACGTAGCGGCACTGTGGGCCCGCTACAAGGACGACGACGACCCGCAAGCCCGCGACGATCTCATCCTGAACTACTCTCCGCTGGTCAAGTACGTGGCCGGCCGTTTGGCGTCGAGCCTTCCCCAGACGGTGGATACCGCCGACCTCATCAGCTACGGGGTGTTCGGACTCATCGACGCGATCGAGAAGTACGACATCAGCCGAGCGATCAAGTTCGAGACGTACGCGATCGCCCGCATCAAGGGCGCGATCATCGACGAGCTCCGGGCACTGGACTGGGTGCCGCGCTCGGTACGATCGCGCGCTCGGGAGATCGAGACCGCGTACGTAGAACTCGAGAACGAACTCAAGCGCGTGCCGACCGACGACGAGGTCTCCACGCGTATGGGCGTCACGGTCACGGAGTACCAGGGCATCCTCACCAAGCTCTCGTACACGTCGGTGGTCTCGTTCGAGGAGCTGTGGGTGGGCGGTGAGCGCGAGGAAGGCCAAAGCGCCGTCGCCTCGATCAAGGACGAGAAGGCCGAGGACCCGGTGGCGATCTTCGAGAGCGCCGAGCTCAAGGAGATCCTCGCCGATGCGATCGACAAGCTGCCCGAACGCGAGAAGACGGTCATCGCGCTGTACTACTACGAGGGACTCACGTTGAAGGAGATCGGTGAGGTCCTCGGCGTGACCGAGTCTCGGGTCAGTCAGCTCCACACCAAGTCGGTGCTGCGCCTCAGGGCGAAGATGCACGCCGCGCAGGCGACCTGACAGCACCCGCGCGGTAGCCCGGCCCCTTCTTGCGGGCGCGAAAGCGTCTGCTATACTATCGCGGCTTTTCCATCACGCACGCCCGCCGACTGGTATCGGGCGGTGCCGAGCTGCTCGACCGGCGGCTCGGACCTGATACCGGGATGACAGCGGGCGGACGACCAACCGTACAGGAGGTACCCATATGCCGGTCGTCACCATGAAGGACCTGCTAGAAGCGGGTGTCCACTTCGGCCACCAGACCCGCCGGTGGAACCCGAAGATGAAGCCCTACATCTTCACCGAGCGCAACGGGATCTACATCCTCGACCTGCAGCGCAGCCTCAAGGAGATCGAGCGCGCGTACAACTTCACGCGCTCCGTGGCCCAGAGAGGCCAGAAGGTGCTGTTCATCGGCACCAAGAAGCAGGCCCAGGACGTCATCCAGAAGGAAGCCGAGCGCTGCGGCATGCCCTACGTGAACCAGCGGTGGCTGGGCGGCATGCTCACCAACTTCGTGACCATGCGTTCCCGCGTGAACCGTCTCGAGCAGCTCGAAGCCATGGTCGAGGACGGCCGTATGGCCGCGCTGCCCAAGAAGGAGCAGATCGTTCTGGGCCATGAGTACGAGAAGCTGTTCCGCAACCTCAATGGCGTACGCACGATGACCGAGCTTCCCGGTGCGATCTTCGTGGTCGACACCAAGCGCGAGGACATCGCGGTCGCTGAGGCCCGCCGCCTGAAGATCGCCCTGATCGGCGTGGTCGACACCAACGCCGACCCGGACGAGGTGGACTACGTCATCCCGGGCAACGACGACGCGATCCGCGCCATCGGCCTGATGACGCGCGTCATCGCCGACGCCGTCGTCGAAGGCACGCAAGGTGGACCTCAGGTCGTGCCTGCCGAGCGCACCGAGCCCGTCGTGCTCGAGCGCGGCGCCGAGCCAGCCGCTCCCGCCGCTGACGCCCCTGTGGCCGAAGCTGCAGCCGCCGAGGCTCCGGCAACTGAAGCCGCGGCTACCGAGGCTCCCGCAGCCGAGACTGCCCCTGTTGAGACCGCGCCCGATGCCGAGCCGTGCGAGGACACCGCGGCCGACACCGTCGCTGCTCTCGGCGAGACCGCGGACGCCCTCGGCGGCACCCCCGAGGAGAACGCCCAGTAACACCGGAAACGAGACGACGAACGCCGGGCCCCACAGATATGCGGGGAACGGTCTTCGATGACGAGATAGACGGGAGGCACAGATGGCCGACATCACCGCAGG
>CAYHCN010000201.1:0-4438 GCA_964354945.1 uncultured Eubacteriales bacterium | reverse complement strand
CGCACTGGGCACGCTGGCCCGCGCCGCCGACCTCTGGCCCGAGATCGCCACGCCCGATGCAAGAGCTTCGATCCTGTCGGCATCGGGCAGGTCGAGAGCGAGCGTTCCAGGGCCCGAGCGGTTCTCCCTCATGCCGCTGCTCGGCGAGGCGCGGGTGGACTGCTCCGGCGCACGCTGGATACTCACGAATGCGCGTTTGGAGCCGATATCTTCTTTGGGGTTGAGCAACAAGGTGCCCGACGGGTCGGTGGCCGAGATCGTCGTCCACGAGGGGGTCGTGCTGCTCTACCTGCCGTGATGGTGGCGTCGAACGCGCCTCAGGGGTTACTCTCTTTCGAGCAGGAGGGCATCCGACCTACGATGGAACGTGCTGCACGCCCCGCATCGCTGTTTCTTGCAGCGGCTTCGCTTCTGGCAGTCGTGTGGGCTGTCGTTGCGCGCAGCGTGGTCGGCGGAGTTATCGCCATCGCTCTCGGGACCCTTGCTATCTCCGCTGCCGTGATGGCCGAACGTACCGTTCGCGCTGTCTTCAAGAACGCCCCACCCGCTGGTGCGCCCCCTCGTGCCGCCTCGGTTTCGGTCATCGGCCCGTCCTACGGCCCCTACGAGTCCTCCGAAGAGGTGGCGCCAGAGGTCGCGGCCCCTGCGCCCACCCCGGAGGCCACCCCTGGCCCCGCGGGAGCGCAGCCCGCCGCATGGTCCGCGTCAACGATGTCGGGAGCATCCGCTGTCAGCGTGACGGCGCCCGAGCCGGGCGGCGAGGCTGGTGCTGCGGTGACCGAACAGGCGGCTGCGACCGCGCCCGCCGAAGCGCCTCTCGCCGCATCCACCGAGCCCGCGGAGCTCGAGCCCCAGGTGACCGCCGAGGAGCACGTTCCTGCGGAGCCGGAGATGCCTCCGCCCGCCCGCGAGCCCTCCGAGGAGCGTCCGCCGATCGCCGTACCAGCGTCCTCAACGGTGGTGCACGCGCTGCCGGCGCCGTCTGTTGAGCCCTCTGCAGAACCGCTCGCCGCGCGCATGGGGGTCACCTTCCCGTCCGGACCGGACGCCGAGAGTGTCGTGCAAGCGTTGTTCGCGACGATGGAGTCCGCATTCGTGGCGACCAGTGCGCACCTGTGGCTGCGGGACGACGATTCCGAGACCCTCAGAATGCTCGCAGTCGCGGGCCCCGAGCCCGCCCGAGACACACCTGTGCCGATGACCGACCCGACGCTCGGTGCTGCCGCCCGCAGCGACGAGTGGGCGTCGGGGCGGGTCACTCGCACCACAGACGAGGAGTCAGTGCGCTGGCGCGTCGCCGTACCGGTCAACGCCGGGGACGTGTTCGGCGCGGCCGGAGTCGACATCGCTTCCGCTGAAGAGCCCGATGTCGACGCGGTCCTCGCGCACTTCGCGCCGCTCCAGGCGTCGATGGCCGGTGCCGTGGCGCTGCACGTCGCCCGCGAGGAGGCGCACGCCGCCGAGACGCTGCTCGCTGTCGCTAAGGACCTCGGCAGGTTGCTCGATCCGACCGATGTCGTCAACGTCGCGCTCGACCACGCGATGCGCCTTTCGGGCGCGCAGACCGGCAGCGTGCTGCTGCTCGAGGCGGATGGTGCGTTGAGGATCGCGGTCGCCCGCGGTCTTCCCGACGACATCGTCCAGACCACGCGAGTAGGCGAGGGCGACGGCATCGCGGGGTGGGTTCTCGCGAGCGGCCAGCCTCTCGTCGTCGAGGACATGGCGGGCTCGCCGAGAAGCCGACGCCACGGCGTTCGTTCGGCGGTGTCCGTACCCATCTCGGATGACGAGGGCATTCTCGGCGTCCTGAACGTCGGTAGCCGCCGGTATCACGCTCGGTTCTCGAAGGCGCATCTCGAGGCACTCGAGGCCCTTGGCCGGATCACGGCGCTTTCGCTACGCAATGCCCGCGCCGCGCGCCAGAGCAGCGAGCTGTTCTTCGACACGCTCAAGACGCTCGCCCTGGCACTCGAGACGAAGGACCCGTACGCCCAGGGCGGCACCGAACGCATCCTCGAACTGGTTGAGCACCTCGCCGACGAACTCGGCGTTGACGATGTCGAGCTGCAGGCGCTACGTATCGCCGCGATGCTCCACGACATAGGAATGACCGCAGCCGGCGACGTCGTCGCGGTGGGCGACAGACCGCTCTCCACCGTCGAGTGGGGACTGCTCAAGATGCATCCGTCGATCGCCGCCGATATCATCGGCCAGGCGCCGGCCCTCCAAGAGGTCGCGCCGATCGTGTACCACCATCACGAGCACTACGACGGCAGCGGCTATGTTGCAGGTGTCGCCGGCACCGCCATCCCGCTTGGAGCCAGGATCCTCTCGGTTGCAGACGCCTATGTGGCGATGACGTCCGACCGTCCGTACCGTGGGGCGATGACGCCGGAGCAGGCTGTGGGCGAGCTGACAGCCAAGTCGGGCTCGCAGTTCGACCCGCGCGTGGTCGCGGCCTTCGTCGAGGTACACAAGCGCGCCACCGCCGACAGGCCTGCCGAGTAGCCGCTCCATCCGGTCCCAACCGGCCCGGATTCCTCCGCCAACGCAGAACGGCCGCCCCGTGGGCGGCCGTCGTGGTGTGCGTACAGCTAGGTAGTGAACACTACGCCCGGGTGACCTTGCCGGCCTTCATGCACTTGGTGCATACGTTGATCTTCTTGACCTTGCCCTTGTGCACGGCGGTCACCTGCTGGATGTTGGGGCGGAACACCCGGGGCGTGACGCGGTGCGAGTGGCTCACATTGCGACCCGCAACCGGCTTCTTGCCGCAGACTGCACAGACCTTCGACATAACGGTTTAGCTCCTCGGTTCAAGCCGCGCTCGGTTCGGGCGGCGGGTCATTCAGGCGCAAAGCGCGGTACATCCTAGCACGGTCGTTGGGGTGCAACAAGGTCCAATTCGGCACCCTCGACCGCTTTGAGCTGGGCGTGCTCCGCTATACTGCCGAGTGTCGCCGCCCCACATCGCGGTAGTAGATGGCGGTGGGCTCGCACCCGTCGTGAAGGAGCGACCACATGGCACGTGTCGCCGGCACCATCAACATCGCGAACGACGTCCTTGCCGACTTGGCAGGCTATGCGGCCCTCGAGAGCTACGGTGTGGTCGGCATGGCCAGTCCGACCGTGCGTGACGGCGTCGCCCAGCTGCTCTCCAAAGAAAAGCTTCGCAAGGGCGTGAAGATCGACAACGACGCCGAGGGGGCCGTGACCGCGGATCTCTACGTCGTCATCGAGCACGGTACCCAGCTCGTCGAGGTGTCCCACAACCTGTCCGAGCGCGTCCGCTACGTGCTTACGAGCATGGCCGAGGTGCGCGTGTCGCGGGTCGACGTGCACGTGATGGACATCCGGGTGCGCACGCCGTGACCGACGTAGCTAGCCTCCCTGGTGCGCGCCGGCTGATCGCCGCCGCCGCCGAGGCGCTCAAGGTGCGGGCCGAAGAGGTCAACCGCCTGAATGTGTTTCCGGTTCCTGACGGTGACACGGGCACCAACATGTCGCTCACCATGGACGCGGTGGTCGCGGCCGTCGAGCTGCTCGGCGCCACGCCGTCGAGCGCTGAGACGTGCACGGCCGTGACCAAGGGCTCGCTGATGGGCGCCCGAGGCAACTCCGGCGTGATACTGAGCCAGATACTGCGCGGCCTGTGCGAGGTCATCGCCGAGTCTCCGCTGGTAGATGCCAAGACCCTTTCGGATGCGCTCGACCGGTCCGTGGAGGTTGCGTTCCAGGCGGTGCGCAAGCCCGTCGAGGGCACGATGCTCACCGTGCTCAAGGACACCGCCGACGCCGCTCGCGAAGCAGCGAAGGGCCAGACATCGCTGCTCGACGCCTTGGAGATCGCGTCGACCGCCGCCTTCGAGTCGGTGAAGCGCACGCCCGAGCTGCTCCCCGTGCTCAAGGAGAATGGCGTCGTGGACGCGGGTGGGTTCGGCCTCGCGATCCTGCTGGAAGGTCTGGTCGCAGCCGCATCGGGAACCGAGGTTCGTGTCGCTGACGTTTCTTCTGCGGCTGCCCCGCTGCTTACCGTCGCCCCGGTCGACGACTGGAACGACGCCGAGTACCTCTACTGCACTGAGTTCCTTCTCTTCGGCGAGGACATCGAGAAGCCGATGCTCGACCAGTTCGTCTCGGCGGCGGGCGGAAGCGAGCTCGTCGTGGGCGATCGCGGCGCGTACAAGATCCACGTCCACACCAACGACCCGGGGGCCGTGCTCGCGCAGATGACCTCGCTCGGCGAGGTTGCCGAGGTGCACATCAACAACATGCGGCGACAGCAGGCCGAGCGCGACGCCAAGCTCAAGGCGGAGCACGTCGAGCCCACCACTCCCGGAACGCCGCCCAAGCCCATCGGCGTTGTCGCAGTCGCGACCGGATCGGGGCTTGTCGACATCCTCAAGAGCCTCGGGGCAGACGTCATCGTGAGCGGCGG
>CAYHCN010000200.1:0-4459 GCA_964354945.1 uncultured Eubacteriales bacterium | reverse complement strand
GCCACACCCTGCCTGTCGGGCACCCCTACGGCGAGGTCGACCACGTCGCCGATGTCGGCGACACCGTCGACGCCTCCGGGTTCACGTGCGGGGAGTGCCACGCGGTGGACCTGGCCACCGAGCACGACAAGGCCTCGTCGTCGTCGGTGGGCGACGGCTGCTCCACGTGCCACCCAGAGCCCCGCGAGAGCTTCGGGGCGTGGGACCAGACGTGCGCCCAGGGCGGCTGCCACGCCACCGGGTCGGGCACCGAGACGCATGCGAACGCCTCGAGTGCCCACGCGTACGCCGACGCTGACGCGAGCTGTCTGGCCTCGGGCTGCCACGCCGGCAAGGCCGACCTCGTGGCGATGCACTCCAGCGCTTCGACCTCGACGCCCACCGGGGTCAAGACCTCGTGCTTGGTGTGCCACGCCTCCGGCGTGCCGACCACGAAGGACTGTGCGACCTGCCACCCGGATCGCATAGCGGAACACGGCTATTCGGCATCGATGCACACGGCGACCCTCGGGTCCGGCGGCATCGAGCTGTTCGGCAATCACGACGGGTGGATGGGCCCGGTCGGCGCGTACATGAACTGCGACGAGTGCCATAGCGCCTCGCTCGGGCCCGTACACGCGAATCTCTGCTCGACCTGTCATCCGACCCCGCGCGACAGCTTCACCGCGTGGAACAAGAACTGCACGCAGGCTGGTTGCCACGCGACCTACCACGCAAGCGGCTTCGACCACGACGAGGTTGCGAGCGGCAACTGCGGGGCCTGCCACGACGAGGGGAGCTTCTCGCTCTACGCCGACCCGTGCGTTGCCTGCCACGCGATGCCGAGCACGAGCGACACCACGGCGCCCGTCACGAACGCGAACATCCTCGCGTACTACGGCGGAACGGCGCGTATCTACTTCGATATGAGCGACAGCGGAATGGTCGGTATCGGGACGACCTTCCGAAAGGTCGATGGTGGTGTGACCACCAAGGGCGACGTGCTCGACGTTACGGTGCCCGGCACACACACCCTTGAGTATTGGTCGGTGGACCAGTACGGCAATGCCGAGATCCCCCACAAGACTGCGACCTTTGAGGTTGGCGAGGACACCACACCTCCGACCACCACATCGAACGTGAGGTCGGCCTACGAGGGCCCGGCGACGATCACGCTCACGGCGACCGACGCCAGCTACCTCGGCGTCAAGGGGACGTACTACAAGCTCAACGGTGGCGCGACGCAGACCGGTCGCACGATCTCGATCGCACAGCCCTCGAGTGGGACCGTCTCCTACACCCTCGAGTACTGGTCGGATGACTACGCCGGCAACGTCGAGACACATCACACGGCGACCTTCACCGTGACACGCGACATCACTCCGCCGGTCTCCACGCTCGGCGCCCAGCCCTACTACAAGACGTCGACTGTCTCCATCCCGTTCACCGCGGTCGACACTGGAATCGGGGTCTCCCAGAAGGCGTTCCGTATCGACGGAGGCACGACTCAGTTCCTCTCGACGGCTGCGACTTACCTGACGCGTACGTTCACGACGCAGGGCCCGCACACCATCGAGTACTGGTCCATCGACCGGCTCAACAACACCGAGGTCCATCGCACGGCGACGATCGTCCTCGACTGGACGATTCCGACGGTGGCATCGAACGCCGAGACGACCTATCCGGAGACCGGTGCCTCGATCACGATCACCGCGAACGATCTGCCGCCGAACGGCTCCGGGCTCGCCAACATCTCGTACCGTGTTGACGGTGGGGCGCAAGTCAACGGTCCGGCCGGAGCTCAGAGTGTCACTGTGGACGTCACCGGTGCCGGCTCCCACTCCATCGACTTCTGGGCGACGGACACAGCAGGCAACGTCAGCGTCCATGGCGTGAAGGCGTTCACCATCGGAAGCGGCGGTGGCGGTGGTGGTACCGGTACCATCCGCCTCGTGTGGGGCGACAACGACACGTCCGGCTACATTCCGATCCCAGACTCCTGGGCGTCGTGGACGGTGCGAAGCGGCGGTCCGACAGGACCTGTGGTGGCGACCGGGTACGGTGACGCGGGCGTCAACAACTGGGACGGCATCGACGACGTGATCGTGCCGGTCTCGGCAACGCCGTACTACGTGTACATCGACTGGTGGGATGCGGACTGGGAGTACACGGGCCCGACGATCCATCCCACCGTGTACGTGACCTACCCCGGCCAGCTGGTGAGGCTCAGCTACTAGCTATCACCTGGCCCCGCGCGAATACCAGTGAGAAGGCCCGCCTCCGGCGGGCCTTCTTCATCTACCTCCACATCGACAGGAGCGTTCAGTCGCGTGGTGAGGTCGCCCTCTGCCCCCGTCAGCCGTCGACTACGCCTCCCGCGCCCGCCACTCGCTCTCGAGCATGTCCCACATGACGTCGTCCCAGAACTGACCGTGGAGGTACTGCGCCTCCCGCCGTCTGCCGACCTCCTTGAAACCGAGCGAGGGGTAGAGATGCATCGCCCGCCCGTTCCCT
This sequence comes from uncultured Eubacteriales bacterium, assembly GCA_964354945.1. Taxonomy (GTDB): domain Bacteria; phylum Actinomycetota; class Coriobacteriia; order Anaerosomatales; family CAVXGS01; genus CAVXGS01. The sequence continues at coordinate 1,966 of CAYHCN010000200.1, read as the reverse complement.
TCGACGGTTTGGATCTGAAGCCGGTGCATCCCGAGGGTCTCGAACCCGAACCGCATCACCGTGAGGAGCGCGTCGCGCCCGTAGCCCTGGTTCCAGCAGTCCTTCTCGCCAATGAGAATGCCGATCTCGCCGTCACGCTCCGGCAGCTTCACTCCTTGGATGCCTGCGTTGCCGATGTACCGGTTGTTCTCGGCAAGGTGGATCTCGAAGACGAAGTCGCTGTCGCTGGCCTCCATACGCGCATAGAACGCGTGCTCGCTGGCGAGGGTCATGGGGATGTGGCCGTTGAGCAGCCACTCGCGGACCTCTGGATCGGCAAACCAGGCCAGGGCAATCTCGGCGTTGGCCGGATCGAGAGCAGACAGGTAGATGCGCTCGCCACGGATCATCGTTCGAGCCCTTTCTCGAAGGTGCTGACGACTATATCGAATGAACGGCGAGCGTCGGGGCAACAGCGTCTCGAGAAGCGTCCAGCACGCCCGCCAAAGCCGAAACAGACACGAAACACACGGGTCGGTACCGTGTTCACACGACATCACCGAGTCGGCCCAAAGCGCGCGTGCGCGCATTGAGAGGGAGGTAGCTACATGGCTCCTACGTTCGACAAGGACTACGTGCTCCGCTCGGTCGAAGAGCGCGGCGTGCACTTCGTCCGCTTCTGGTTCACCGACGTTCTCGGCGTCCTCAAGTCATTCGCGGTGACCGACACCGAGCTTGAGGGTGCTTTCGAGGAGGGCATGGGCTTCGACGGCTCCTCCATCGATGGCTTCACCCGCATCGAGGAATCGGACATGGTCGCGTACCCGAATCCTGAGACCTTCCAGATCCTGCCGTGGCGCCCCGGTGACAACGGCGTAGCCCGGATGTTCTGCGACATCACCACACCCGACGGCGCACCGTTCGACGGCGACCCCCGCTACGCCTTGAAGCGCATGCTCAAGAAGGCCGAGGACATGGGCTACAGCTTCTTCGTCGGCCCCGAGCTCGAGTTCTTCTATTTCGCCGATGATCAGGACACCGTCGTGCTGGACCAAGGCGGCTACTTTGACCTGACGCCGCTCGACATCGCGAGTGACCTTCGCCGCGACACCGTGCTGACGCTCGAGAAGATGGGCATCCCGGTCGAGTACTCGCACCACGAGGTCGCCCCGTCGCAGCACGAGATCGACCTTCGCTACCAAGAGGCGCTGACCATGGCCGACGCGGTCATGACGTACCGCCTCGTGGTCAAGGAGATCGCGTACGCCAATGGTGTCTACGCCACGTTCATGCCCAAGCCGATCCAGGGCCAGAACGGCTCGGGTATGCACACCCACCAGTCGCTGTGGACCAAGGACGGCAACGCGTTCTACGACGGCGACGATCCCGCGCACCTGTCCCAGGTCGCGAAGTGGTACATCGCCGGTCTGCTGAAGTACGCACCCGAGTTCTGCGCCGTGACCAACCCGCTCGTCAACTCCTACAAGCGCCTGGTCCCCGGTTACGAGGCCCCGACCTACGTGTCGTGGGCGCAGCGCAACCGTTCGGCGATGGTCCGCGTGCCGCTGTACAAGCCCGGCAAGGAAGCTGCGACCCGCCTCGAGCTCCGCTCGCCGGACCCCTCCTGCAACCCGTACCTCGCCTTCGCGGTCATGCTCGGCGCCGGCCTCAAGGGTATCGAGGACCAGCTCGAGCTCATGCCCGAGGCCACGAACGACATTTTCGAGATGTCGGCCGAGGACCTCGAGGCCGCTGGGATCAAGACCCTGCCGAAGGACCTTGGCGAGGCCATCGAGCTGTTCGACAAGTCCGAGGCGATGAAGGACATCCTCGGCGAGCACATCCACACCTTCTACAGCGAGAACAAGCGCGCCGAGTGGGCGGACTACATCAAGCACGTAACCACGTGGGAGATGGACCGCTACCTGTCGACCATCTAGTCGACGAAGTACGAGACGCACCAGCTGGCACGACGCGGCGCCGGACG
>CAYHCN010000199.1:0-4459 GCA_964354945.1 uncultured Eubacteriales bacterium | reverse complement strand
CGAAGTACTACGACATGCGCCTGCACGAAGTGGAGCCCAAGGAGATGTTCACCGAGGTGATGTCGCTCGTGGGCAAGCGCGGGCTCACGCTCTCCTCGGAGTTCGCACTCCTGCTCACGACTCTCGCGACTATTCAGGGCCTGGGCACCGCGATCGACCCGCAGTTCCACTTCGTCGAGTCGGTGCAGCCGTTCGCTCGCCGCATCGTGGAGGAGCAGTTCCAGCCGACGACGATCACTAAGACGCTCATCGCCACGTTCCGCGGGGCGATGAGGGCGATGCAGGGGCTGCCCGACAACGTGAACCGGGCGGTGAAGCGCATCGGCGACGGGGACTTGCGGGTCAACGTGCGGCTCGCCGCGTTCGACCCCTACATGGCGCGCATCGAGCAGGCCATCGACCGCCTCGCGTTCGCGCTCGTGGTCTCGGCGTTCGTCCTCGGCTTCTCGTGGCTGCTCTCGCGCACCGAGATACCGTGGTGGGTTGAGCTCATCGCCGACTTCGCGCTGGTGTGCGCCGCCGGCGTTGGCATCTGGTTCTTCCTCTCGATCGTGTTCCGAAGGTTCAGGCAGCGCAGGCACGACTAGCGCAGCGAACACCGCCGACGTGGGCGGACGGCGACTCTGAGCATCGACCTGCGCCTCGTCGCGACTACTCGATCGTGACGTGAGCGCCGGTGCAGTAGGGCGGGTTCGTGCTGAGTCCGCAGCTACAGATGGCGTGTGTCACCGGCTCCTCGATCTCGAACGCGAGCGGTGTGATCCCGGAACCCTGATGCGAGCCGTCGCAGTACGGGACCGTCCTCGTCTTGCCGCACTGGCACCAGTAGTAGGTTCCAGCTCCAAGCTCGGTCACCAAGGGATGGCTTCTGGACTCGTCGTTCTCGAACCGGGTCATGACCCCTCCTTGTATCGAAAGCGCTCTATGCGAGAAGAGATGCCCAACCCGACCAGCGATAGAACCTGTGCCGGCGAGCCGATATCGATCTCGGGGCCCCGCTGTTGCGCGCGGTCATGCAGAATGGGAACCCCTTCATGCACGCAACTGCCTGCAAACCGGGAATGGGAGGACCATGAGGATCGTCGTGGCACTAGGTGGGAACGCGCTGTTGAAGCGCACCGACCCGATGACCGCCGAGGCGCAGCGCGCCAACGCGCGTATCGCGGCACAGGCGTTGGCGCCTGTCGGGCTCGAGCACGAGCTCGTGCTGGCCCACGGCAACGGCCCTCAGGTCGGCCTGCTCGCGCTCCAGGCCGCGGCGTACACCGATGTGGCGCCCTACCCGCTCGACATGCTCGGTGCGCAGACCGAAGGCATGATCGGCTATCTCATCGAGCAGGAGCTCGGCAACGTCCTTCCCTTCGAGAAGCGCATCGCCACGATTCTGACCATGGTGGAGATCGACCCCGCGGATCCCGCGTTCTCGGATCCCACCAAGTTCGTCGGGCCGCAGTACGACAAGGCGACCGCCGATGCGCTTGCCGCCGAGAAGGGCTGGGTCTTCAAGCTCGACGGCGACAAGTGGCGCCGCGTGGTCGCGTCTCCGGAACCGAAACGGATCTTCGAGCTGGATCCGATCAAGTGGTTGCTGGAGAAGGGCACCATCGTGATCTGCGCCGGAGGCGGCGGCATCCCAACCGCGTACCTCGACGGCAGCGAGCGGACCCTCCTGGGCGTCGAGGCGGTCATCGACAAAGACCTCGCGAGCGAACTCCTCGCCCGCGACGTCGGGGCTGACCTCTTCGTGATCGCAACCGATGCCGAGGGCGTCTATGCCGACTGGGGCACACCCCACGAGGAGCTCCTCGGCTGGGTGACGCCTGAGGAGCTCGCCGAGTACGAGTTCCCCCCCGGGTCCATGCGTCCCAAGGCTGAGGCGGCGATGCGTTTCGTGCGATCGACCGGAAATCGTGCCGCGATTGGCAAGCTCGAAGACATCGCCAAGATCGTCGCCGGCGAGGCGGGAACCAACGTGGTGGCCGAAAGGGCCGAGCGCAGCTGCTAGCGGAGCCAGAAGAACGTCACCAGCGCCCACAGCAGCAGGAACGCCAGGAAGAGCACCCCGCACCCCACCCCGAACGCGCGGAAGAAGTCGGCGTCCGGATTAGGCCGCCTGAACTCCTTGGGCTCCGGCTGCTCGCCGCGTGCCGTTCGCCTGGCCACGAGGATCCTCTCGGCAGCGCTAGTAGGGACGGCACGCTCCCACATAGTCGCCGCGCCCGGAAAGCGAGGAGATCTTCACCACGTCGCCGGTGTGGGGCGCGTGGATGAAGTCCCCGCCGCCAACGTACATGCCCACGTGGTGGATGGGGCTGCCGAAGAACACCAGGTCGCCCGGCCGGAGGTTGCGCCTCGAGACCCGGGAGCCGTAGTTGATCTGGGAGGCCGCGTAGTGCGGCAACGACACGCCGACCTTGCGGTAGGCCCACATGGTCAGGCCGCTGCAGTCGAACGAATCAGGCCCGTCGGCAGCCCACACGTAGGGCTTCCCCAGCGCCGTCATCGCCCAGCGCACGGCGCCTGCGCCCTTGGAGCTCGGCGCGGGATTGCCGCCAGGATCGGGGCTGCCCGGCTGGGGGAATGTCGGCTTCGTCGCTGACGCGGCTGCCGCGGCCGCCAACGCCGCGCGGCGGCTTGCCGCTACGCGCGCCGCTGCTGCCGCCTGGCGCTGCCGGCCAAGCAGGGCCTGCTGGCGGGCCCTGGCGGCTGCCGCTTCTGCTGCCTGCTTCTGAGCGATGAGCGTCTTGATGTCCGCGTTCAGACCGGACAGCACTGCCGAGCGAGCTGCGAGCTGCTGCTTGACGGCCTTCTCGTTCTTCGCCATGGCCGTCTGCTGCTGTGCGGCCTGCTTCTCGGCGGCGACAAGGCGCTTGTGCGCCTTCTCGGCGGCGGCCTTCGTAGCGCGCAGCTCAGCGACCGTCTCGCCACGCTGGGCGTTGATCTGCGTGAGCATGTCCCAGGTGGTGGCGAAGTTCTCGAAAGACGTCGCGCCGAGCAGGACCCCCACGAAACCGAGCGGCCCCTGGCGGTACATGTCGTTCGCCTGGGTGTTCAGCTGGCCCTGGAGCTTGTCGGTGCGCGTGCGGAGCTTGGCGATCTGCTTCTCAGTCGCACGCACCTCGCGCCTCAGCTCGTCGTGGCGCGATCGGGCCAAGTTGTACTTCTCCGCGGCGATTTCGGCCTTGGTGTTGAGCGACTCGACCTGCGCCTCGACCTGTGCAGCCTGCGCGCGCTTGGAACTGATAGTGTCACCGACGGCCGGAGTGGTCACAGACAGCGCAACAAGACCCGAAAGAAGGGCCAGCATGAGGCGTTTTGGACGCAGCAGCTCGATCACTCCTTCGTGGATTCTGTCGCGACGCGAGCCCGAGCGGAGCCTCTGATGCTAGCGGCGAGGTACGAGCGCTGCAACTCTCAACCCGTGGCTGAACCTCTCGGTGATGGCCTACTTCCCCAGGATCGCGAACACCGAGAGCGCGATGGCGCAGCCGCGCGTTGACTGCCAACGAGTGCCCGACCACTCTGGTCGCCGCAGCCCGCGGGAGTGCCCGAGTAGGCCGTCGGCACTGCGCGCTCGGCTACTTCACGTAGAAGACCGTGTAGCCAGACACGGTTCTGGCATTGCGGGAGTCGGCCAAGTGCACGACCTGGATTCGCCACTTGCCCGTGGAGGGGAAGGTGTACCTCAAGCTGTAGGTGTAGCTCGAGGCCGGACAGTACATATAGGATTGCGGTTTCCACTTACCAGAGACTAGGCGCCAGCGATAGATGACGACCGCCCTGGACGAGTAGTGGGTTGGTTTGATGGTTCCGTAGAGCCGGTAGCGGCGGTAGCTGAGTCGCGATGCTCTTGCCGAGGTGAGGTACGCCTTCGGAGTAGTCTTGACCACCCGGCTCGTCGAGGCCGTGAACGTCGCGTCACCCGAGAAAGCGACGCGGTAGTAGGTGGCCGCCGTCGGCGCCGCCGAGATAGCCACCTTCGAAGTACCGCTCGGGAACGACTTGAGAGTGCTCCAGTTCGTGTTGTTGAGCGAGCTCTGCAGAAGAAGGGTCTTGCCTGGCACAGGCGCGCCGTCCGTGGTGGAGAAACTCGCGGAGAGCGTGACGGAACCATAGGAGCAGCTCGACGGAGCAGACAGCGAGACCGCGGTGCTGATCTCGAACGTGGCGCTCACGCTCATGTCCGCGGTGACGTTGGTGTCGGTGCGGGTGGCCGTGGTGACCCCGTCGGACCAGCTCACGAAGTGGTAGCCGGTGGTGGGCGTGGCCGTCACTGAGGCGCCGTCGGACCAGCGGGCGACGGTCTGCGTGGAAGACCCTTCCACCGAACCCCCGGGACCCGCGGTGTAGGTGAGCGTGTAGGTGTTGATCGCGAAGGTGGCCGTGACGCTCTTGTCGGAGGTGACGGTGGTGTCGGTGCGGGTCGCGGTGGTGACCCCGTCGGACCAGCTCACGAAGT
>CAYHCN010000198.1:0-4477 GCA_964354945.1 uncultured Eubacteriales bacterium | reverse complement strand
TTGTCCGGGAATCGCAACGTGTCGGGGTCGACCTTGCCTCCGAAGACGTCGACCGCGACTGGCTTCAGCCACGCGAGCTTGGCGAGCGCCTTGTCGAGCTGCTGGCGGGCTCCCTCGAACTGCTCGGGCGTGTCCTCGATCGGCCCCATCCCGAACACCGCGACGGGCAGGGCCTCGAGCTCGTCTCGGTGCTTCTTGAGGAAGTGGCGGGCGTCGCGGCTCCAGCGGAAGAAGTACAGCGGACCTCCCACAACGACCGCCGAGAAGCCGTCGAGTGTGTTCACGTCATCGACGTCACGCGCCTCGGCGTCGTGTCCGCCGTTCGCGAGCATCAGCGCAACCCGTTCGGCCACCTCCCGGGTAGATCCGTACTTCGTGTCGTACGCGACCAGGATCAGCGACATCGATGGACCCCCCTGTCTCGCCGCTGCTTCTCACGGCGCTACCTCAAGGTTACCCCCGCGCGCGCTCCATCACCGCCGAGATGAACGCCGACTTGCCCTCGGTGTAGGCGACGCGGTCGTCGGGGAACTCCTCGGCGAGGCGGAGCTTGAGGCGGCCGTACTCCTCGGCGACGTCGGGGTGTGCGCGGAGGTGGTCGCGGAAGAGCAGCCGGTCCCAGTGTTCGGTGAAGTCGGCCTCGACCATGTGGATGTGGTGGGTGCGCTTGCCAGTCGTCGGATCGCGCTTGATGAACCACGCGTAGAACGGCTCCCCGTCGTCGCCGAACGTCGGGCGCCACAAGTACTCGTAGCCCTGCGCCTCGAGGATGGGCACGACTCGCTCCTTCACGGCATCGAGGTCGGTCACCTCGACCAGCATGTCGATGATGGGCTTGGCCGGGAGCCCCGTTACGGCGGTGCTGCCGAAGTGCTCGACGCGGACGACGACGTCGGCGGGCAGGCAGCCGAGGAGGTGCGCCCGCTCCGCCTCGAAAGCCGTTGGCCAGCCCGGGTCGTACGGGACCACGTCGATGCGCTCGGCGGTGAGCCGGGCGATGCGCTCGGAGAGGGGCTCCTCGGGAGTCGTGGCGTGGCTCGGCGTCATGCCCGGCCTATGCCTGAGCTCGACGTACCGCGAACCGCCGGTAGCTGCCCATTATCGCGACACGACCCACGCGAGCGCGAGACAGTTGACGAAGGCCGTGCACCAGAACACGACCTGGAACGACGTCTTCTTCGTCTTGTGGTGGAACACTCGCTGCCCCGCCAAAGCACCGGGCCACCCGCCGAAGAGGGCGAGGGCATGGAGCGTGTTCTCCGGCGTACGTCGCTCTCCGCGCTCGGCGGCCGCCTTGTCCTTCCCGTAGCTCAGGAAGGCGAGCGCACTCATGACCGCGTAGAGGCCGAGCAGAGCGAGCGGAGAGGGCATCGCTAGCCTCGCACGATGACGACGGTCTTGCCCCGAGCGTGTCCCTCACCGATCTGTCGAAGAGCCTCGGGTGTCTCGGCCAGCGCATAGGTCTGGCCGACAACCGGCGTCAGCTTCCCCCGCTCGGCGAGCTCGGCGAGGAAGACCAGGTCGTCGTGGTTGGGTGCCGACGTGAACGGAGCGCCTTGCTGGCGCACGAACACCGACAGCACGAACGCGCCGAGCAGGTAGCCCAGGCCAGCGCGACCCGTGTTGGGGAGAAGGACGCCGGTCGGGGTGAGTGCGCGTCTGCAATCCGAGAGTGAGTGGTTCCCAACGTTGTCGAGAATGAGGTCGTAGCGTGGCCCTCCCTGGGTGAAGTCCTCCTTGGTGTAGTCGATCACATGATCGGCGCCGATGGAGCGGACCATCTCGACGTTCCCCGTGCTGCAGACACCGGTCACTTCCGCCCCATAGGACTTCGCGATCTGCACGGCATACGTCCCGACACCTCCCGCGGCACCGTTGATCAGCACCTTCTGTCCCGGCTGCACCTTCCCCGCATCGCGAAGGCCATGGAGGGCCGCGAGCGCGGAAACGGGTATCGCGGCGGCCTGCTCGAAGGTGAGGTTGGCCGGCTTCAGCACGACGTTCTCGTGCCCCACGCACGCGTACTCGGCGCAAGCGCCGGTTCCCGATCCCCGAGGGCTGCAGGCCGCGAACACCTCATCACCCGGCTGAAACTGCGTCACGCCTTGGCCTACCGCCTCGACCCGCCCTGCCGCATCGAGTCCCACCACGTAGTTGTCTCTCGGCTTCGGCCACCCTGCCGCGGTGCGCGCTAGGTACGGAACGCCGCGCATGATGAAGTAGTCGCCGGCGTGGAGACCGACCGCGCGAACGCGGATAAGGACGTCCCCCTCGCCAACCGTCGGCCTGTCGATCTCCCTCAGCTCCAGGACTTCCGGCGAGCCGTACGCGGTCTGGACGATTGCCTTCATGGCCCTCCCGCCTCCGCTCGGTTGCTCACTTGTGATTCCAGCAGGTTCTCGGTCTACACGAAAAGCGTGCCCGACCTGCCGCGCAGCAGGGCGAGCGTCCACAACAGCGCGAATGCACTCGCATTGGGGGCGACGAAGGGTTCGAGCGCGAAGTCGGTCTGCAGCATCATCCGGTTGTAGAACCACACGAAAAGGGCGGCATCGGCGGCAAGCGCTGCGAGCGTCACCGCCGAGGCAATCCTGCGTTCAGGCAGCGCGAATAGCGCGACGGCAGCGGCCAGGCACGCGACGCACCAAACCACGGCGCCCGCCAGCGCGATCGGGGGCACCACCAGCCACAATCCGAGGCTCACGCATCCCAGCGCCCAACCCGTGATTCGCCACGACCACGCCGCGGGCTGACCCGAGCGGGCTTGCAGAACGCCACCTGCGGCGAGAGCCACCAACGGCCCGGCAGTTCCGAGAGCGAGGACGATCGCACCGCTCGCATCAAGGAAGACAGCCGCTGCGCTGAGCGCGAGTCCGAGGAGGGTCCCTAGCGCGAAGGTAGCGCTAGCGGCGGGAATCCACCCCCGAACGCTCACGCGCTGGTACGGTATCGCAGCAGGTGTGCCGTCCTCCATGTCCCCTCCAGAAAACAGAGCATCGGGCGCACGAATCGAGCACCCTCCGCCTTCATAGTAGCGCGGCAGGCTGTGCGCTTCTGGTCGATGCGCTTGCGCCACGGTGCTCACTCAGTCGGTGGCTCACCCTCGGGTCTATCGGCGGTGCCGTTTCCTCGGGTTGCCTCTGGCTGAGCTGCGGGTTTACAATCCGTCTGCTCGTCCTTGGCGAGCATTGACAGCCGCAGGAAATGCCTGCTCGTATCCGTTACGGTGCGGCTCCTGTTCGAACACAGGCCACTGCCCGGAAATGTCGAGAGACGCCAATGGGTAGAACAGCCCTCGCCGGCTTAAGGCGAAGGCTAAGGTGGCTGGGCTTGCAGGCGGGACATCTTCCCGCTGCGTGTCGCGCACAACGCCGCGGCCGCGCCCTACGTCGGACAGTGCCAAAACCGCAGTGACGAGGGATGTGAGCGGAGAGATACCGGGAGCCGTAGTCCGTCGCGTAGTGCGTCGCGCGAAGCGGCCCCGCCCCTCGCCGCCCCTCGTCCGTATCCCGGATGGAGGGGCGTTTTCGTTCCCGGAGTCCTCGGGATGCGTGGCTGTCGGACCTGTTGTCGGGCGTTAGGACCTTTGTGAAACCTCACAGTCCGTAGCCCGAAGGTGCTCCCGTGTATCGGGGCCCTTCGGGACCTCGCAATGCACACCCGCCGGATGCGGTGCGCCTTTCTGGGCGCCCGCCCGTGAACCCGGAAGGGAGGGAGCGCAGATGCTCTACCTGTCCCAGATGCTGGGCAAGCCGGTCGTCGACGCCGCAGGCGAAGAGATCGGGACCATTAAGGACGTCGCGATCGCCACGGGCGAGGTCTTCCCGCGCGTGACGTCGCTCGCGTTCATCGGTCCGGACAAGACCCCATTCATGCTGTCGTGGCGCAAGTACGTCGCCGAACTGAACGACGAGCAGATCGAGCTGACCTGTCCCGCCGCGGACATCCGATTCTCCTACCTCCAACCCGACGAGGTCTTGCTCGCGCGGGACCTGATGAGCAAGCAGATCGTCGACACGCAGGGCATGAAGGTCGTGCGCGTGAACGATCTCAAGCTCTCCGAGTCGCGCAACCAGCTGCGGCTCCTCGGCGCCGAGGTCGGTCTCCGCGGCATCCTCCGCGGCATCTCGCCCCGCCTCGAGCACGCCGCGCGCGCTGTCGCCAAGGCGTTCCGCTCGGACCTGCGCGAGAACCTCATCGCGTGGAACTACATGGACCTGCTCGACCGCGACCTTTCGCAAGTGAAGCTGTCGGTCACCCACAAGCGACTGCACGAGCTCCACCCTGCCGACGTCGCGGACATCCTCGAGACCCTCACGCCCTCTCAGCGTGCGGCCGTGTTCGAGCACCTCGACAACGAGTCCGCCGCCGAGACGATCTCGGAACTCGAGGACGAGTACCAGGCCGACGTGATCGACGACCTGTCCGAGCGTCGTGCATCCGACCTGCTCGCCGAGATGGACCCCGACGACGCGGC
>CAYHCN010000197.1:0-4478 GCA_964354945.1 uncultured Eubacteriales bacterium | reverse complement strand
CATCTCCACGAACACCCCCGCAGGGGTGTACTGGACCAGGGCGTCGCAGTTCGTCTCGGTGCCATAGAGGTCGCGACGCAGCTCGACGTTGTCGTTGGCCAGCCTGCGGACGACCACGGACAGGGGTGTCTCCGGCCCGATGACCTGACCCTCTGAAGAGCCGAACGCACCGAGGATCGTGGTGAGACTGCCCGACCGGCCAAGTCGTCCAAGCATGCTATCGCGCCAATGCTCGCTGTAGCCCTCACCACCCGGCAGGAAGGACACCTTCAGCGACTCCCAGGCGATTCCGGCCTCGGCTCCGCTTCCCACCAGCTGCCGCAAGAACGGCGGATAGCCAAGGACGAGGATCTGCTCGTAGTTGTGGGCAAGATGGCGGACAACGTCGACGGTCTCGTCGATGTTGGAGCCGGGCGTCGCAACACTGATGTGACCGTACTTCTTGGCGATGACGCGTCCGACCTGGGCGCCCATTTCGCCCGCACCCCACATGCCGAGGTCAAAGCAGATGATGATCAGAGTCGAGACCCGATCGACATCCCAGAAGTTGACCCACATGGTCTCCATACCCCGGACCGTGGACGCGTCCTGGCGCTCGATCCATGGCCAGAAGATGGGGTGTCCCGTGGTCCCGGAGCTTCGCGTGATCGCGTAGCACGCGTCGAGACGCCCTCCTACGCAGAGGTGCTCGGGATGGTCCTGGTGCGGGATGAGGTAGCTCTGCTTGTCCAGTAGTGGCAGCGACTGGAATCCCTCCCAGTCGCGGATGCTCTTCGGGTCGATGCCCTCCGCCTGCAGCAGCTCTCGATACGCTGGAACGGTCTCACTGGCCTCGCGGAAGACACGAAGTACCTTCTTGCGGCCCATCCGCTCCGAGATCCGCTCGGGCATCTTCTGCGAAAGCCATCCGCCTCGGCGGGGGTTGGACAGCACCCACCCCTGCACAGCGTTCCCTACAACGCTCATGTGCGCCCCTCAGTCGCCTCGCCACCCGGCTCGGTCTTCGCCATCTAGCGCCCCAATGCCTGCCGCACGACCGCGATTCCACCCGCGTACACAGTCACCCACACCGCCGAGAAGATAGCGCTACTCAACAAGCTCAAGAGATACGCAGGTCGTGGCGCGCCTCCGCGCAGCTTCACGGCGACCGTCGTGAGGAACGGCCCGACGGTCACCGACATCACGACAAAAGCGACCGCCTCGGAGAGGTGCGCGACTCGCTCGGCACGCGCTTCCACGGCCCCGCGCTTGCGGGCGATCCACGCACGCACTCTGCCGACGAGCGGAGACACGCCTCGGTGCGCTTCCTCGGCGTCGAACGCGTAGGCGATGAACATGCTTATGCCGCTGCACCCGAAGAAGAGGAGGCCGAACGCACCGAGCGGCCCGAATGCAACAACTGCCCCGATGATGATGCTCTCGGAGAACACCACGCCGAGAACCCCGAGCGCAACGGCAGCGACCGCAGTGAGCGACTCGACGAGCCCGAGCCGCCTGTCCGACGCGCGCGAGCCGGCCAAGCCTAGACCGCTACCGGTGCACAGACCTTGGTGGCCGTGGCGAGGAAGTTCTGACCTGCCATCGTCCGCCCCACACGGTACTCGCTCACTCCGTGCTCCGAGTGCTGCTCAAGGAAGAACGTCAGCGCTTCGCTGTCCGGCGAGTAGTACTGCCCCTGGCTTTCGCGGCGATTGATGACCATGACGTTGAGTGCGAGGGAGCCGACGCCGGTCCTGGCGACGGCGCGCAGCGTGTCCGCCACGGCCCGAGCACGACGGCGGGTACCCCAGATGTTGCCAATCCTGGCCACGTGTTCCCTGAGGATGGGGGCCCAGTTGAACTCCGAGAGCGAACTGGTCAGCACCATACGTCCCTCGGGCTTGAGAACGCGGAGGAACTCCCGAACCGTCGCGTCCCAGTCCTCGAGCGCGAAGAGGACGTTGATGCTAACGATCCGGTCGAAGGTTGCGTCGGGAAACGGCAGCCTGCCATTGAGGTCAGCCTGGGCGAACCTGACGTGGTCGAGATGCGCGCACTTCGTACGCGCGCGTGCAAGCATCTCTTTGGAGAAGTCCACCGCATCTATCTCGACGGGCGGGTGGTCCTTCTCCGCAACGAAATGCTCGAAGTTCCCCGTGCCGCACCCGGCGTCGAGAATCCGCATGCCCGGCTGCATATCGAGCGCCTCGAATGCGTCCCACAGCAACTTGCGATACGGCATGAGCTGGTACACGCCGTCGTAGTACTTGCTATAGGTGTCCCAGAACCCGTCGGGCCGGTTGTCGGCCTCGACCGCCACTTGGCTTCCCATCGGTGCCCCTCCGCTGGTGACGCCTCAGCGGACCTGCGAGAAGTTCCCTTTGCGAGTCCCAACAGACTACGGCCTCGGCACCACTTGGCGCAACCGGCCCGCCGGCCGTCGTAGTGGGTGCTATGCGCCTCGGCGAACGCGGCGGTAGCCCGGCGGGCGGGTAGGTACACATAGTGCCCAGAGATTGGAAGGCGATGCGCGACGCCGAAAACACGGGGATCGACGCGCGACAGGCGACGATCGATGAGGTCGTTACGTCATGGCCCGAGGTCAAGGGCAAGAACGTGTTCGGTCACCGGGGCTACGTCCGCGGGGGTCGGATGTTCGGCTTCCTGCATCCTGACGGCGTCGCCGTGAAGGCGTGGGCCGGCGAGGCCGAGGAGCTCTACCGCATCGAGGGCGTGACCGCCTTCTCGTACAACGGCATGGAGATGCGCGCGTGGCCGATCCTGCCGCTGCGCACCGACGTCGAGATCGACGGAGTCATCGAACGTCTGCACCGCGCGTACGAGCAAGCTGTGTAGGCCGGCCAAGAAGGGGTGGGTAGCGATGGCAACGGGGATCGCGAGCACGGCACCGGCTTCCACCGTCGACTGGTTGCTCGGCGAGGACAACCCCGCGGTCGCCGTTCTCGCGCGGCGTCTTCTTGGTCAGGCGGACGACGCGGCGAGCACGAAACTGTGGGGCCGGCGCAACGAGTACGCCCCCGTTGCGGCAATCCTCGACGCCCAGCTTCCCGACGGCTCGTGGGCGCCTCCGCCGCGCGACTACCAGAAGTACTGGGGGAGCCTGTGGCAGATCCACTTCCTCGGCGAGCTGTGGGCTGACGGTACCGACCCGCGCGTGGAGCGCGCTGCAGCGTACGCGTTCTCGCGACAGCGGGACGACGGGATGTGGAGTTGCTCGAACATGCAGGCGCACGGCGCCATTCCCTGCCTCACCGCGAACGTCGGCCGCGCGCTGGCGCGTCTCGGCTACGCGACGGACGAACGCGTCGTCGCCGCTCTTGCTGCCTGCGTGGCGCGGTATCGGGAGCTCGGCGTAGTGGGCTGCAGCCGGCAGATGCTCGACTACGTGCTCAACGGGTACTGCCACATGGTGACTCCCAAGCTCCTGCTGTTCCTCGGCGAGGTGCCCCAGGATGCATGGCCCGAAGGTGCCGAGGAACTGAAGGACGCATGCGTCACGGCGCTTCGCGACAAGGAGGTCTTCCGATACCTCCCCGCCGAGGCCAAGGAGTTTCAGGCGATCGCGCTCAAGCTCCGCGGCGATGAGCTACACCAGGCCAAACAGCGTTTCCTCGCCGAGCACCGGCCGCTGCACTACGGAGACAAGCCCGGGTGGACGCGATTCGGGTATCCGCTCTCTTACAACTCCGACGCGCTGGAGGCGCTGGCTGCACTCGCAGCCATCGGGGAGCACCGACAGCCCGAGTACGAGGCGGCACTGACCCTCGTCGAGTCCTCGGCGGACGGAGAGATGCGCTGGAAGTTGCGGACGTCGTTCAACGGCAAGATGCTCGCCGGCGTCGAGGCCAAGGGTCAGCCCAGCAAGTGGTTGACCCTCCGTGCGTGGACCGTGCTCGATCACTTCGCAGGTATGCTGTCCTAGACGTCCCCGCTTCTGCGTTGCGGGCAGCATCCCGCAGCCGCCACATCCGGAGAGCCTCATGGAGAACACGAACTCGCCATCCGAGAGCGCGCGGCTCGGGCCGGACTCCCGGCTGCGGCGTTATGACGACCTTCGCGACATGATCGGTGATCCGGAGAACCCGACGCCGATCGTCGCGCTGCCGCGTTTCCTCGGCCCGGACAGTGACGTCGTTCTCTACGCGAAGCTGGAGTGGATGAATCCGTTCGGATCGGTGAAGGACCGTGCCGCGAAGTGGATGCTCGAGGGGATGGCTCGGCGCGGCGAACTCGAGGGCAAGACCATCGTCGAGGCGACGTCCGGCAACACCGGCATCGCACTGGCGGGTATCGCCGCGCGCATGGGCGTGCCGATGGTCGCGACGGTGCCCCGTTCGATGCCCGCCGAGAAAGCCGTGCTGCTTCGCGCACTCGGCGCCAAAGTCGTGCCGACGCCCGAGGACGGCCCCGAGGGGCGCCACCCCATGGACCTCGCAATGGATGTGGCGGAGGAGATGCTCGAGGGATCCGAAGACTAC
>CAYHCN010000196.1:0-4520 GCA_964354945.1 uncultured Eubacteriales bacterium | reverse complement strand
CGTGCGGGCAGGGGAGCGCATCGAGATCGAGGTGCCGCCGTGGGACCGTGGCGACCTCGAGGCCGAGGATATCCCCCTCGACATCCGGTTCGAGGACGACCACATGATCGTCCTGTCCAAACCGGTCGGACTCGTCGTGCACCCCGCGCAAGGGCACTGGTCGGGCACGCTCGTTCACGCGCTGCTGGCGCACAGTGATGACCTCGGCACGCTCGCGGGCGAGGACCGGCCCGGCATCGTCCACCGCCTGGACAAGGACACGTCAGGGTTGATGATGGTGGCCAAGAGCGACGAGGCCCAAGTGCTCCTCCAGGAGGGCATCAAGCTGCGCTCGATCGACCGCCGCTATCTCACCCTCGTGCACGGCTACATCGCTCCCGACACCGGGCTCATCGACGCCCCGCTCGCTCGAGACACGCGCGACCGCATGCGCATGGCGGTCTCCGAGCGCGTCGACGCGAAGCAGGCGGTCACTACCTTCCGCGTGCTCGAGCGCTACGAGGCGGGTCGGTTCGACGACGGGTTCACGCTGGTCGAGTGCAAGCTCTACACGGGGCGCACGCACCAGATTCGCGTCCACATGGCGTACACGTCGCATGCCTGCGTCGGCGACCAGATCTACGGAGCGTGCAAGCTCAAGGCCGATCTCGGACTCACCAGGCAATTCCTCCATGCCTATCGCCTCACGCTCGACCATCCGATCACGGGGGAGCATCTCGTGTTCGTGGACCCGTTGCCCGATGATCTCGCCGCGCCTCTTGCATCGATCGAAGACCGCTCGATGTCACGCACCGAGGCCGGCGACGAGGTCTTCGCGGTCCTCGCCGAGGGGCGCCGACCGTAGGCGGGCAGCGCGCCCGCTCACCTGACCTCGACTGCTTGTCTCGGCGTGCCGCCTGGGGTACCCTCTCGAAGACCTTTAAGCCCGGTCCCGTGAGGCCGGCAAGGGGAACAGACGCATACCGCATTCGCGCATCTGCGCTCACGCAATCTGCCGACGTGCCTTCTTGCCGCCTACATGCGGGGAGGCACGTTTTCATGTCCCGGTCCTTCGCGCCGCCGAGCAGCGGGCGAAGGGGCCTTCGGCAGTAAGGAGTCAGCGTGGAGCTCCACACCAAGGCGACGGTGATGGACGGCGAAGCGGTTCAGCGCGCCATCACCCGTATCGCCCACGAGATCCTCGAACGGAACAAGGGCGCGGGCAACCTCGCGCTGGTCGGCATCGTCACTCGCGGTGCCGTTCTCGCCGCGCAACTCGCCGAGCGTATCGCCGAGATCGAAGGCGTGACGCTGCCGGTAGGCATGCTCGACATCTCGTTCTACCGAGATGACCTCGCCACCAGGCTCAACCCCGAAGTGCGGCGCACGGACATCCCGTTCGACGTCGAGGGGCGCGACATCGTGCTCGTCGACGACGTGCTGTTCACCGGCCGCACGATCCGCGCGGCGATGGACGCGATCATGGACTACGGGCGGCCCCGCTCGGTCCAGCTCGCCGTCCTGGTCGATCGCGGCCATCGGGAGCTGCCGATCCGCGCCGACTACGTGGGCAAGAACGTGCCGTCGTCGAGTGCCGAGCAAGTGAGGGTATTCCTCGAGGGGCATGACGGACGTGACGCGGTCGAGATCCTTGTCGCCAACGGCGTTGCGACCGGCGCTGTGCTCGGCGCTGACCACGACGCGGAGGTGGACGAGTGAGACTGGCCACCAGCCATATCATGCGGATCGAGGACCTCACCGCAGACGAGATCGGGCTCGTCCTCGACACCGCCGAGTCGTTCAAGGAAGTGAACGAGCGCCGCATCAAGAAGCTGCCGACGCTCCGCGGTCGCACCGTCGTGAACCTGTTCCTCGAGCCGAGTACGCGCACGCGCACGAGCTTCGAGATCGCGGCGAAGCGCCTCTCGGCCGACGGCATCAACTTCACCGCATCGGCCTCGGCCACGGTCAAGGGCGAGTCGCTCGCGGATACCGCCGAGACCCTCTCGGCGATGGCCTGCGACCTCGTGATCATCCGCCATAAGTACGCGGGTGCCCCCCAGATCCTCGCCGACCACATGGACACGCACGTGATCAACGGCGGCGACGGCAAGCACCAGCACCCCACCCAGGCGCTGCTCGACCTGTTCACGATGCGCGAGCAGTTCGGCACGCTCGAGGGACTCACCGTGGGCGTCGTGGGCGACATCGCCCATTCGCGCGTGGCGGGCTCGCTGATTCCCGCGCTCAGGATGGTCGGCGCCACGCCGGTCATCATCGCGCCACCGACGCTCCTGCCCGCTCGCCCCGACGTGCTCGGCGCCGAGGTCGTGCCGACGCTCGACGAGGCACTACCCTATCTCGACGTGGCGTACATGCTCCGCATCCAGATGGAGAGAAGCGAGGGCCAACCGTTTCCGAGCCTGCGCGAGTACGCACGGTTCTACGGGATGAACGAGGCCCGCGTCGCGAAGATGAAGCCGACCGCCAAGGTGATGCACCCCGGCCCGATGAACCGGGGCGTGGAGATCTCGGCCGCGGTCGCAGACTCGGACCGCGCGGTCATTCTCGACCAGGTCAACGCGGGTGTGGCGGTTCGAATGGCGTGCATGTACCTGCTGCTGGGAGGTGAGGCAGATGGCGCTGCTGCTTAGAGGAGGCCGCGTGGTCGACCCTGCGGTCGGCCTCGATGGCGTGATGGACGTGTTCGTGAAGGGCGGCCGCATCGAGGCCGTCGGCAAGAACCTCGAAGCCCCCTCGGGCACGACGGTCGTCGAGTGCGCCGAGAAGGTCGTCGTCCCCGGGCTCGTCGACCTCCACGTGCACCTGCGCGAACCTGGTCGCGAGGACAAGGAAACCATCGCCAGCGGAACGCGTGCCGCCGCCCATGGCGGGTTCACGGCGATCGCCGCCATGCCGAACACGAACCCGGTGACCGACGAAGGCGCCGCGGTCCGCTTCATCATCGAGCGCGCTGCCGAGCAGGGCGTCGTCCGGGTGCTCCCCGTCGGTGCGTGCACGGTGGGGCTGAAGGGCGAGTCGCTCGCCGAGATCGGCGACATGGTCGCCGAGGGTGCGGTAGCGGTCACCGACGACGGCCGAGGCATCCAGGACTCGGGCATGATGCGCCGGGTCATGGACTACACGAAGGCGTTCGGGATTCCTGTGATGAGCCACTGCGAGGACGAGGCGCTCGTCAGCGGAGGCGTCGTGAACGAGGGGGTCATCTCGACCCGCCTTGGGCTCACCGGCTGGCCCGCCGCCGCCGAGGAGGTCCAGGCTGCTCGCGACATCCGTCTCGCCGAGCTCACGGGCTGCCGTCTGCACCTGCAGCACGTGAGCACGCAGGGGACTGTGGAGCTCGTGCGCGTCGCGAAAGCCTCAGGAGTTCCCGTCACCGCCGAGGCGACACCGCACCACCTGTTCCTCGACGAGGATGCGCTCGACATCACCTACGACACGAATCTCAAGATGAATCCGCCGCTCCGTTCCGCCGAGGACCGTGAGGCACTCGTCGCTGGGCTGCTCGACGGCACCGTCGACTGCATCGCCACCGATCACGCGCCGCACGCGCCGCACGAGAAGGCGCTCGAGTTCGAGGTCGCGCCGTTCGGGACGACAGGTCTCGAGACCGCACTCCCGCTCGTTCTCACGAACCTCGTGGGTCCCGGGCATCTCTCGTGGAGCCAACTCGTCGAGCGGATGTCCCACGGACCCCGCCGGGTCCTCGGCATCGACCCGGTCACGGTGGCCGAAGGAAGCGTGGCCGACCTCACCGTCATCGATCCCGAGTGCAAGGTCGACGTGACCAAGGAGTTCTTCCTCAGCAAGTCGGCCAACTCGGCGTTTGTCGGGGCTACACTGCTCGGAAAGGCGACCGAGGTCGTGGTCGCCGGCAAGCTCGCGATGCGTAACGGGAAGGTGGTCGCGTAGGTGACGCAACCCGCGCTCCTCGCACTCGAGGACGGCACCGTGTTCACCGGCGTCGCCTGCGGCGCGATGGGGGAGGCGGCCGGTGAAGCCTGCTTCAACACGTCGCTCACGGGCTACGAGGAGGTCCTGACCGACCCGTCGTACGCCGGCCAGATCGTCACGATGACGATGCCGCACATCGGCAACTACGGCGCGAACGGAGCCGACATGGAGTCGCGCGGCATCTTCGCGCGGGGCTTCGTGGTGCGGCAGATGTGTCGAACGCCTTCGAACTGGCGTGCCGAGGAGTCACTGCCCGACTTCCTGGTGCGCCACGGCATCATCGCGATCGAGGGCATCGACACCAGGCGGCTCACCAAGCACCTCCGCGAGCGCGGGGCGATGCGTGCGGTCATCTCCACGATCGATCTCGACGCCGCATCGCTCGTCGCGAAGGCGCAAGCAAGCGAGGGCCTCGTGGGGCGCGACCTCGTGCGCGAGGTAGCGGTCAGTGAGTCGTATCGGTGGGGCAACGAGGCGCCGCCGGACTGCGAACTCCCCGTCGACACCGGTGTGCTGCCGGTGACCCCCTCGTATCGGGTGGCCGTCGTCGACACGGGCATCAAGTA
>CAYHCN010000195.1:0-4529 GCA_964354945.1 uncultured Eubacteriales bacterium | reverse complement strand
GACTCCGCCGGCACGGGGTGCCACAGCCCGCAATCCAGGAGGGTTTCTCATGGCACACGTCCGGTCGCTCTTCTTCAACGGTCCCCTCGACGCAGTCGAGGACAAGGCGCACACCGCCTACAAGTTGGGCCGCCCCAGCGACGTCATCTGGAACATCACCAACCGCTGCAACCTGCGGTGCGATCACTGCTACATGGGCGCCGACGGCCATGCGTTGCCCGACCAGCTCTCGGACGAAGAGGCTATCGACCTGGTTCACCAGATGGGTGAGGCCGGCGTGCCGGTCATCTTCCTTTCGGGTGGCGAGCCGATGGTCCGCCCCAACTTCTGGGAGATCCTCGAGACTGCGCGAGGCCTCGGCATCCGCGTCACCGTCTCCACCAACGCGACGCTCATCGACCGCGACGTCGCCAAGCGGCTCAAGGCCAACGGCATCGACTGGATCTCGACCTCGATGTACGGCCCTGCCGAGTTCCACGACGAGATGGTCCGCGTCCCTGGGACCCAGGCCCGGGTCATCGAGGCCATCAAGATCCTCCGCGAAGAGGGAGTCGGCGTGGCCCTGAAGTGCGCGGTCAGCACCGAAACATGGCCCTACATCTACGACATCATCGCGCTGGCCAAGGAACTCGACTGCGGGATGATCTATCTGTGCGACCTCATCACCTCAGGTCGCAGCGAGGGCGAAGAGGATGCGCGCATCTCGGCGGAGCAGTGGCGCGAGCTCGCCGACTTCATCATCGACGACATCACCGATCCCGAGTCGTCCTTCGAGTACGACATCGGCGCGATGCCCTCGTTCATCGCCTACGCCGCCGAGCGGCTCCTCGAGCGCGGCTACGACATCACCCGCGGCCTCGAGCGTCTCAAGGTCGTCACCGCGTGCCCTGTGGGCAAAGGCCACATGAACATCAACTCCGAGGGCGGCGTGATGCCCTGCCAGTTCGCGCAGGACTGGACGATCGGCAACATCCGAGACCTCGGCATCGACGGCGCGACCCGCGAGCTGTTCAAGCTCGCCGAGGCCAAGCCCACGGGCAAGTGCGGCGACTGCGACTACGTCGAGATCTGCGTCGGGTGCCGCACGAAGGCGTGGCACGCCGAGGGCGACCCTATGGCCGAGGATCCCACGTGCATGCTCGACCCGGAGTTCCAGCATGGCGAGCTGCTCATCCGCAAGGCACTCTCGTGCTGCGCGCCGGGAGGCTGCTCGTAGCGCCTCGCCGCTACCTCGCTGACGATGTCGACGCCGTCCCGACCGGGGCGGCGTCGTTCGTTGTGGACTCGGCGACGCACGCCATGTCTTCCGCCAGAACGCTTGCGGCTGTCTGCTCCTCGGCAGGACCGAGCATCGCGATCACGTAGGCCGTGCACAGCGAGCTCATCAGCTGGAGCACCGGCGAGATCACGATCATGAGCGCGAGCCAGCCGATGAAGCTCGCGCTCGGCGTGTAGAGCACCAAGGGGATGCCCCAGTCCTCGGCGTTGAACGCGGGGTCGAAGAGCTTCGACACCTGGGGACCCCAGATCACGACCATCATCGCGAACGTCAGGCCGGCGATCGCTGCCGAGCCGAGGAATGCGTTGCGGAACCCGGCGATCTCGCGATGCTCGAAGAGCCCCGCGCTTCTCGCCGCCCACCACCCGACCGGGACGCCCCACGCGATGGCGAAGATGGGCACGCCCATGCCGACGCCGACCGCGAGCACGTCGGCAGCGGCCACGAGCGCCCACCCGAGCCACACCTTGGAGCGCAGTCGCTGCGGCATGCGGTGCTACTCCGCGGGTTCCTCGGTGGGCGGGGCCGCCTCGGAATCGTCGGCGGAAGCGGCATCCGGGGCGGTGGGCGGTTCGCCGGTGGCGTCCGCATCTGCTGACCGCGTCTCGATCTTCGAAGCCGCGTCGGCCAGACCAGCCGCAGCCGAACGGAACATGTCGGCGAGACTCGGCGCCACCTCGCTGCTGAACTTGCCGCCGGCCTGCTTCAGAGCTTCGCCGGCTTGTCCTGCGGCGTCGCGCATCGAGCGGCCCGCATCGGTGTGGCTGGCGTCCTCGACCGCACTCGACACTTTCTCGGTGACGGTGCCGAGATGCGACTTGAGCTCCTCGGCGCGCTCGCGGTTCTTGGGGTCGTTGACCGAGGCGCGGACCCACCGGGAGACCGCGTCGCCGAACTCGTCGAGCCCCTTCAGCACCTCTCCCCACTGGTCGCTCGACTTCGGGCCCGTTCCGGACGACTCGTCGCTCATCGTCAACTCCCCTTCAAATCGCGGTCGGCACGCACATACGTGCCTGCGAAGTACCTGCAGTCTGACTTCCCATTCTGGCACTACCGCGGCGCGGGACGAGAACAAAGGGATGAGGGCGCGGTAACGCTGGGACGGGCGCGCGGCGTCGTAGGGGCAAGCGGTGGGTCAGCAGCGGATAAGCCGGCCCGGCCAAGCTTGCCGCATGGCTCGGCGGGACTCTCGGCGCGGGAAGGGGGGTGGGTCGTCATGGCGCACGACCGTCGGGACCTCGATGTCATGTCTCACGTTTCTTCGAGGAGGTTCTCTCATGCGACCCACATCCATATCGATCCCTTGGTCCTTCCGCGTGCTCGCCGCTGCGGCGCTCGTTGCCGCGATGTTCGTTGGGTGCACTGAGCTCACGTTCGCCGTCGATTCGCCTGCGGCACCCGTCTCGGCCGCGCCCGCGCGGTTCGGAGTGCCGATGACCGACGCCCAGCTCCGAACCAGCGATCCCGCGGGCTACCGGGCGGTCATATCGCAGCGGGCGCCGCTCGAGCGCCAGCTGCTGGCGAAGGTTCACAGGGCGCTTGATGCGCGCGGTCTTCCCTACGGACGGAAGCTCACCGCCCGGCAGCAGGCGGCGGCAGAAGCGGTCGTGTCGGCGGTCTCGCCCTACGGCTACCTGCGCTTCGGCCTCGTAGCCAGCAGCGGCGACTGGTCGTACAACGGCTACAAGGGGACCCTGTACTTCACCTACGGCATCTACAACAGCACCGTCGACGCGTACAAGTGGTTCACCGTGTCCTGGCCCGCGATCTCCGGTAACAACCGGCCTTGGGACCAGGACGTCCCCAACGTCGGCCCCGTTCCCGAGTACACCTGGGACTTCGGGTTCCTCGGCAGCACGTGGCAGGGGTACGTGTCGAACGGCAAGGCGGAATTCTACCCAGGGGAGTGGCGACTCAGTCCCTGGACGGGAGCGCCCTACGGCCGGTGCTACTTCGAGACGCACGGGGGTTCGGGCAGCCACTACTTCAAACCGACGCACGGCTGCATCAGACTGACCCCGTCCAACATCACGTCACTGAAGTCCTACTACGACACCAAGATGGCCAACAAGAAGGACCGCACGTCCGCACACCTGACCGTGAACTACTGATGGGTGGCGTCATGCCGTACTCAATACGAACGCGCCGAGCGATCCTCGCTGTCCTCGCGCTTGCAGCGGTGCTACTCGCGACCGGCTGCTCCAGACCGGCCGACGCCCCGAAACGGGGAGCTGGCGAGTCCTCGGCCGTCGCGACCGAGTCGCCACCGCCCACGACGGCGGAGACGTGGGACGCCAACGGCCTCGCCGCGGCACAGCCTTGTGTGTTGGTGCTCTCGGACGAGGCAGCCGCGCTTCGGGGCGTGAGCCTCGAGGGTATGGTCGTGGCCGAGGATCTCTGGAAGCCGCCTGCCAGCAGCGCCGCACTTCTGCTCGATGCCGACAGCGAAGGGCCGCGGGTCGCCCTGGCCGTGAGCCGCCAGCCGACCGAGACCCCGGCTGCGATAGAGGACACGCTGATCGTGCTCGACAGCGACGGCGCAGTACGCACGGCCAGCGAACCTACGAGCGGCTTTCCGCTTGCGAGCGCGGCCGTGTTCGTCGAGACCGGGGACCTGGTGTGGCTACGGCGACGCGAGACGGAGACGTCGATCGACACCACGCTCGGTGTGACCGACATCGGGACCGGGCGGGTGTCGCCGGTCGTGCTCGAGGGCGCGTGGCCGAAGCACCGGTTCGTCGCCTCTCTGGTCTCCCTGCGGGAGCCGGGCAGCGTGGCTGTGATACTCAAGACCGATGGGTCGCCGAGTCCTCGCGATGACTTCGCGGTCGTCCGCGCCGAGTATCGGAGCGGGAAGCTCATCGCCACGTCCGCCGCGTACCGCGACGACGTGCTGTTCACCCTGGGACCGGGCCCGAGCCCGGGCACCCTCGTGTACGCCCGCGCAGAGAACGAGGAGTCCGCCCAGGCAGACGAGCTCATCGAGCTTGCGACCGCCGGTGAGAAGCTGGTGCCGCGAACGCTGCTGGGCAACGCGGGATGCGATCCGGGATTCGAATTCCAGCACGTGTGCAGCGGCGGGCCGAACGGCTCCGTTCTCTATCGGGCCGCGGTCGATCCGTCCGTATCCGATCCAATCGCGGTTCTCAGGATGCTTCCTTCCGGCAGTACCAAGCCAAAGGACACGGGTGTGCGCCTCGACGTTGTCGGCAACCAGTGGGCCTGGCTCGCGAAGCCGACCCGGTAGCAG
>CAYHCN010000194.1:0-4530 GCA_964354945.1 uncultured Eubacteriales bacterium | reverse complement strand
ATCTCCCCCGAACCGCTGCCGAGGTCGAGCACTCGGGCCCCCGATTCCAGACGCAACGCGGCGCCGAGAGTAGCGAGCTTCTCGGGTGTGATCGGGTTGTGGATGCGGTGGGCACTCTCGGTGATGTTGAATATGCGTGGAATGTCCACTGCGAAAGCCCCTCTACGGGTGTGAACACGATCGGTTCGGGCTAACGGTGTGGCGCATAACCTGCGCGCCACTTCCCTGCCATTCTACGGTGCGCTTTCTGCGCCGGGTTGATGCGCTGGTTAGCCATGCACTACCGACGACGATAGACCTGCCAGAGGCCCGCATCGCTCTCGAGGTAGAGCCGACCACTCCGGAAGAAGAAGCGAGACAAGGACTCTCCGCTGCCATCGTGCACGGTGCCGAGCAACTCCCAGTTGCCCACCAGCCCGTCCCCGCTCGCCTGAGAGACTTCGACGTCTGATGGAGGCGAGAATCCATTGCGATTCGCGCAAGCTGGGACGGTGAGCACTGCTGCGAGCAGCAGCGTGCCGAGCGCAATCATTGCCAGAGGACTTCGCCGCGCGTGCTTCAGAAGCACGCTCCAGGTGCTATGCCTAACGTTTGTGCGCATGACCTGCGCGCCTTCGACCTTCATAGCAGCGCGCGCCCTGTGCGCGTCAGGTTGATGCGCTTGTTGGGCAGCGCCATCGTCAGGCTTCAGCACACAGTGCCGCGAGCTTACGCGCCGTGTTGACGTTCCTTGTGGTCATCCGCGCATACGAGCGATGGCCGGCGATCTTCGTGATCTGACTGCGGTTGTAGTCCTCTCGCTTGATGTTCCAGATGATCGCCCCGGGCGTGTATAAGATCGTCATGAACTGCCTCTTCACCGGCAGCTCATCCACGAGACCGGGCTCATCGACATCCCTGAACAAGTAGGCAACATAGGTCTGCTCGCCGGGACCACTTTGCCACTCGTCTGGTATCGCCTCCGCGATTGCGATCACCTCTGCCGAGGTCTTGACCAACGTCGGGATTCTCGCGCCGAAGGCTCGTGACAGCTCCTCCTCGAGTAAACGCGTTAGGTCGAGAGTGCCGAGGCACGAGCAGAACACCGCGTTGCCGGAGTTCAAGTACGTGGTGACCTCGGTCAAGTCGAGGCCCTCGAGCAGAGCCTTCAGGTCCTTCATGGGAACGCGAGCACCGTCGCCAACGTTGATTCCACGCAGCAGTGCCACGTACTTCACGATACCCCCGTCTGCCCAACGTTCTTGGGCATGAGCGGCGGCCCATGCCCTAGCTCTAGCGCCGTCCGCTCGATTCCCTTGTTAGGCAGGAGTCGCAGCCCCGAAGCTATCTGTGGTTGTTCTTCATTTCCTCGATGCTTGCCAGCACGAGCAGTTTGACGAGAGCCACCGGAATCTCTTTGCTCAACGGGAAACTCACAATGGACTTGGTCGACTTATAGCCCTTGAGATCACCTTCATGCTCTTGTATTACCGGTGGGCGAACATGAAGTCTCGCGTTGGGCTGCTTGTAGCTGAACCAGGCGAACATTCCGTTGTAGTCATAGCCGGGATAGGAGTATCCCGGTATCTGGAAGTAGCTCACCGTCTCAATCGAATCAGGTGCGACCTCTCTTATTGCAGCTCTGATCGCATTCAGTTGAGCTTGTGCCTCTATCGGGCAATCTGCGAGGTACTCATCAACACCGCCAGGTACCAACGGGTCAGAACTCACGCGTCCCATTGTGCAGCCCCCAGATCAGGTGTCTTGTGGATGATCGTCACCAGACTTCGGACCGCCTTCTGACGCCGTCCTGTCTGCCTAACGTTTCGGCTTCACCTGCGAGCTTAGCGAGGCTGGTGGAAGCCGTTGTTGGGCGCCGGAGGACCAGATCTGTCTCCCGTCTCGCTCAGCCAGCCGGCTCAATATCGCTTGGCTTCCAGCTTCCGTCCATGTAGGACTCTGTCGGGCCGTAGAGGCGGAGGATCGTGAACCATCCCTTGCCCGGTAGCGTCCTGATCCAGTTCGCTTCATGGCTCTCCGGCGCCTCCGGACCGAAGTAGAGGTCGATTGAACCGTCAGTGTTGACCTGGATCTTCTCGTCGAAGGAGTTCTTGCTGGGCAGTGCCTGGCCATTGGCGAGCATCGAGCGTGTCCAGACGTCGTAGACGACCACCGACCAGAAGTTGGCGGCGGGCACGCCTCTCGAGAGTCGCAGTCGGTAGCTCCTGTCCCCGTTCAACCACGCGCCGTCTGAGCTCTTGTACGCCCACATGTAGACGGAGCCCTTGCCCAGCATGGGTCGAGCCATGGCTCTGCTGGAGCCGGTGGCGAACCAGCCCATGAGGCTGATGCCGTCCAGCACGGTATGGCCGTCCTGCTCGAATGTGGGGTAGCCTGTTCCGCCGATCTCGAGCCACTTCCTGTCGGGATAGCGATACAGCGGCAACCGCGGGTCGTAGCTCGTCACCACCGCCATTGCGCTGCCGACGGTTGCGGCCTCCCGAAGGATTCGAGTCATGCGGGCGTCCGGAGCGAAGGGCTGCCCCTTGACGATGCCGACCGCCGCCATCATGCCGAGCGACTCCGCGTCGATCGCTTGTTCGTGCTCCTGATCTACGAGGTCCGCGAGATCCACGAAGTACCGCATGTCGCACGGATGGATCGTGTCCAAGTCTCTGCCCGCCGCGTTGACGTATTCCATCGCCGGTGGTGCGGACGCCCGCGCATGTGGGTAGACGCGAATCCGCGTTAGGGCTTCAACCGCCGGTCCTGCATCTCCCTGCGGGGTGCGGAACGCTCTTAGCATCAGCCAGACGCCATAGGTGCGCGGCCGGACGACGAAGAAGCCGGACTCCGGTACGTCGCCCTCGTAGCCGGGCGGGAGTACCAGGAACGAACCACCCTGACCTGCGTCGGGTCCGGCTGGGCCTATGTTCTCGATCTCGCGCATCCACATATCGTTGAAGAGGCCGAGCAGTCCCCCCGGCACCTCGACCACGGTCGGGCCGTCGGCCTTCAAGTCAAGGAAGGTCGTCCCGTAGACGGTCTCCGAGTTCGGCGTGAGGAACAACGACCGGGCATCGAAGGGCCCGTCGAACACGACGAGCTGATGCGAGGCCGACACGCCGAGGTCGCGTGCCAGCCCTTCGCGAAACGAGTACATGGACGATGCCGCGATGTTGCGCAGGAAGACCTGGCATGCCCGCTGGAAGTCGAGTTCGTCATAGAGCCGGTCAACCGTGTCTTGCGTCGGATACTCGTTCACGAACCGCAGATCGCCGACGAACTCGGACGCCACCGTCGACGGCGGCGCCGCCGGGGCGGTGATACGTCTGACCTCGACAGGCCCGTTGAACATCTCGGTCATACCGATCCCCTCCAGCTTGGGTGTTGCTGCCACACCCTGACAACGTACCCTCGGTACCGGACCGTGCGCCCCAACGTGTTTGGCTCAACCTGCGCGTCCCGCGCTTGCAGTCTACCGCCGGCCTCGGGCGCGTCAGGTTGAAGCCATTGTTAGGCGGGTTCCCGCGGCGACGCGATCAGCTCACTGGCTCGGCTTCAGGCCGCTTCCAAGCGAGCCAGACGATGAGCAGCATCGCCAGGACTTCGATCGCTGCGAAGAAGACGTAGTAGAGACCGTGCCCGCCGGTCACGACAGCGAAGATGTTCACTGCGGCCACGATGGTGTTCACCCAGCGACTTGCCTTGTAGGGCAGTACTAGAGACAGGATGACCATCGCGATCGCCGTCTCCATGAGTACTGCGCCGACCAATAAGAACTCTGGAGACATCGGGGTACCCACCATGCGTGTGCGAATCGCTGACGTGGGATCCATCAGAGAGAGTACATCCGCGTACATCATGTTGAGTATCACGAATACCCACAGGATCGAAAGCCTTGCCTTGGTGTCCGTGATGCCTGTCATCATTCCTGTCCTTTCGGTGACCGATGGACTGGACCCTCGGGCAATCACAATGCCCGTGCCTCTCAGCTCCTGCGAGTGAGTAGTGAGTATCCCGACAGGCCAATGCCCACAACGTACAGAGCGCTCAGAACAACATTTACTTGCCAGCGTACGTTTCCTAGGGGGGCGGAGGCGATGAAGGCAAACACCTCGACGAAACCGATCGTGATCAACAACGCCCAGAATGCCCACTTCTGGCCCTTGCTCAGGCCGAACCGGACAACGAGCCAAACCAGTACCGAGAGAGCGATCGCGTAGGAGTTGTAGAGGATCGTCAGACAGTTGAGAGCCCGAATGACTCCGGCGCCAAGTCTGGCGATCTCAGACTCTTCAAACACCATTGCCAGAAGCGGCGAGTTCCCAAAGCGGAAGACGACAATGGTCAGTATCAAGGAGGAGAGAAGGAAGTTGAGGCCGCTCCACGAGTAGAGGAATCTCGAACCTGCCTTCAGCATTCTGTCTGGCATGCTGATTCCCCTTCTCCGCCTAGCGTTTTGTGCGCATCAGCTGCGGCCGATGCGCCTCTCTTCACGAGCCTACCTTCTGGCCGTCAGCTGGATGCGCTTGTTAGGCGCCGTCTTCG
>CAYHCN010000193.1:0-4580 GCA_964354945.1 uncultured Eubacteriales bacterium | reverse complement strand
GAGTTCAATCCCGAGCTGCGCGTGATCATGGGCGGCTGCACCGACGAGGTGATGGTCATGACCCTCGAGGAACTCCTCCCCGAGGCGTTCGTCCGGGGGTTCCTCGACCAGGACTCCGACAACGCCGAGTGACCCCGTCCGACGACTTCCACAGCGGTTTCGTCGCACTTGTCGGTCGCCCCAACGCCGGTAAGTCGACGCTCGTCAACGCGCTCGTAGGCGACAAGGTGGCGATCGTCTCGGACACCCCGCAGACGACCCGACACCGTTTGCGCGCGATCCTCGATACTGGCGACAGCCAGATCGTCTTCGTGGACACGCCCGGGCTGCACAAGCCTTACGACGCGCTGGGCGAGGAGCTGAACCGCTCGGCGCTCAAGGCGCTCGAGGATGTGGACGTCGCGCTGATGCTGATCGACGCGACCAAGCCGGTGGGGACCGGTGACCAGTGGGTCGTCTCCCACGTCGCGCGGGCGTCGGGTGCCAAAGTCCTCGTCGTCACAAAGGCGGACCTCGCGTCCGAGAAGATCGTCGACAAGCAGCTTGCAGCTGCCGAGAAGCTCACCGGGTGGGACGACGCCGTCGTGGTCTCGGCGGTCAAGGACTTCAACCTCGATGGCTTGCTCGAGATCGTTTCGAGCTACCTGCCAGAAGGTCCACGCTGGTTCCCCGAGGGCACGACGACCGACCAGCCGCTCGAGGTGCTCATCGCCGAGTTCGTGCGGGAGAAGATCCTCCAAACGACCTGGGATGAGGTTCCGCACGCAGTCGGGGTCATGGTCGACGACCTCGAACGAGACGAGCGCAAGGATCTGTGGCGCATCGAGGCCACGGTGTACGTGGAGCGCGACTCCCAGAAGGGCATCATCGTTGGCAAGGGGGGCGAGGGTATCAAGCGCATCGGAAGTGAGGCGCGCGCAGATCTTGAGCGCCTGCTCGGCGGGAAGGTATATCTCGGCCTGGTCGTGAAGGTGAAGTCGAACTGGCGCCGAGACGCCTCGCAGATCCGGCGCTTCGGCTACGGCGAAGGAGGGTGACGCGGGTGGACGTCGCAACACTCGCGGCAGCGATCGATCAAACGCTCCTGCGGCCCACAGCGGGTTTCGCCGAGACCGATTCGTGGTGCGCCGAGAATTCAGGCAGGGGCTTCGCCACGTTGTGCGTGACACCCGCGGCGGTGGAGACCGCCGTCAGGCACGTCGGCGATGGCCCCACCCGCGTGTGCACCGTCGTCGGGTTCCCGCTCGGCTACGCTACCACTGCGACCAAGACCGCCGAATCCGCCCAGCTGGTGATCGCAGGCGCTCGTGAGATCGACATGGTCGTCCACGTCGGGGCACTCCTCGAAGGCGACACCGAGTACGTCCGCCGCGACATCGCCGCCGTGGTGGACGCCGTTGCCCAGGCGAGCGTGGGATCGGCACTCGTGAAGGTCATCCTCGAGACGGGGTTTCTCGCCGAGCACGACATCATCGCAGGATGCACGGCCGCTGCGGCTGCCGGCGCGGACTTCGTGAAGACTTCGACAGGGTTCGGTCCCCGCGGCGCCTCGGTCGAGGATGTCCGGGTCATGCGGGCGACGGTCGGGCAGAGCATGGGCGTCAAGGCAGCCGGGGGGATACGCGACCTTGGCGCCGCGCTGGCCATGCTCGAGGCCGGCGCCGACCGTCTCGGGACCTCCGCCGGCGTCCAGATCGTGGAGGCCTTCGTCCGGTCCGCACAGGACCCGGCGTAGGTTCTCGGGCACCCCGGTCACCGATGCCGTCGTATCCGCTCACCGTGCTCGTCCTCCGCAAGACCAAGCTGGGGGAGAGCGACCTGATCGTGTCCATGCTCGCCGAGGACGGTAGTCACGTCCGTGCCGTCGCGAAGGGCGCGCGCAAGCCGGGTTCGAAACTTGCGGCGCGGGTCGAGCCGTACGTCTCGCTCGATCTGCTGCTGCACACCGGGAAGAGCCTCGAGATCGTGCAGGAAGCTCGGACGGTCAAGGCTCGCGCGGCGATTCGCAGTGACTTCGACCGAGGTGCTGCCGCGGGTGTGGTGGTGGACGTGCTCAACACCATCGCCGTCGAGGGCCAGGCCGAACCGAGGCTGTTCGGCCTTGCCGACACGACGCTCGACGCGATCGACACGGCGCCCGTCGAGGCGCTTCCGCGGCTGGTCACAGGCTTCGTCCTCAAGGCCATGGCGATGCACGGCTACCGTCCCGAACTCTCCGCCTGCACCGGCTGCGGCGAACCGACGGCCGGCACGGTGACGTTCTCGCTGGCCGCCGGTGGCGTGCTGTGCAGCTCGTGCGCGGGCTCGGATCCATCGGCCGTGCGCATACCCGCCGAGGCCATCCGGTGGCTCGACACGCTCATGCGCTCAACGGTGACCGAGATCGTGTCGCTCCAGATGCCGACGAGGGCAGTGGTCGATTGCTTCGACCTGATGCGGGCGTTCGTGGCGTACCACCTGCCCGCTCGCCTCAAGGCGCTGGACTTCTACGCGGGCCAGGTCGCGGCGCTGCCTGCGAACGGCAGCTGAGGCTCCAGGCTGTCTGCGCTGTTCGCGGCGCGTCATCGCTCGCTCGTGAGACCAGCGCGGCCCCGCCGACTTCGGTCGGCGGGGCCGCTGAAGGCGGCGAGAGCGTCGGCGTCTCGCCGCGTGGTCCGACTACTTGCCCAGCATCTTGTTGAAGGTGTCGAGGTGACCCTCTTCGTCGCCGAGGATGTCCTCGAGGAGCTTGCGCGTGGTCACATCGCCGGCGTCGGCGGCCTCCTTGATGGCGGCTTTGTAGAGCTCGACGGCCTCGGCTTCGCTGGCCGCGTCGACGCCGGCCATGTCGGCGAGCGTCGCCTGACCCGTTGCGAACTGCGTCGGCTTGGTGGTCGGATCCCCGCCAAGGAAGTCGATTCGCTCGGCGAGTTCCTCGGCGTGCTTCATCTCGACGATCGCGATGCCCTTGAACTCGTCGGCGAGGGGCAAGCCGTCGGGGCCGGTGATCTGATAGTGGTGGCGCATGTACTGCATGATGACCGCGAGCTCGCGAGCCCTGAGGTCATTGAGTGTGTCGATCAGGGGCGAGCCTTTCGCAGCAGCCTTCTTCGCCATGGAGCGTTCCTTTCCGAGCGCAGCAGCGCTCTTGCTCTGCCGGGACGAGCGGGTCGGCCGACCCGGTCCCCACGCGTCGTCATCGACGGGCGCCGCGACCGACGCCTCAACACAGCAAATCCCCGTTCGAGGGAGTTGCTATGCCGGCAGGCTCGGAAATCTTCGGAGGCGGCGGCTCAGGCGGGGCGGTACGAAGCCGGCTAGGACACCGGCTCGCGCGGGACCTGTTCGGGGGTCGCCTCGTCGATCGTGGCCAGCGGTGATTCGACGTCGGGCGAGGGCGGTGGCAGCTCGCGGTCCGGCTTGCGGCCGAATAGGCTTTGCGCGAGCCGCGATATCGCAGCGAACCGCTCGCGCTCGGCGGGGCGGGGCCGTTCGGCGGGACGGTAGGGTGCAGGCTCAGGGGTCAACGCCGGCTGCTCGGACTCTTCAACGACGGGGGCAGGCGGCTCGGGTCGGGGGGGTGCCGGCAACAATGCGGCCATGGCGGCGTCCTCCGTGGCTTCGGCGGGATGCTCCTCGACCAGCGTCACGAACCGGACGAACAGCTCTGCTCGCTCTGCTTTCAGCCGGTCGGTCACCGCGTCGATGCCCTCGGGGGTGACTCCCGCGCGCGCCGCGTCCCCGTGCGCGACCATGCGGGCGATGGCGTCAAGGAACACGTCGCGATCCCGCATCTCGCCGAGCGTGTCCTGGAACGACGTCACGATGCCCCTGAGCTGGTCGAACCGCTTGGGCTCGATGCACGACTTGAACGTCTCGATCGCGTAGCGCAGGTGCTTGCCGGCGATCCGCATCGCGTGCTGCTCGGCGATCGCCGATTCGTCGAGGGCGACCGGGAGGTGGCCGTAGAACGCGTCGAAGCGCGCTGCGAGCACGTCCTCGGCAAGCCAGCCGAGCGGGGCGATGATGTCCGCGCTCTTCTTGAAGGCGTACAGGGCACGGGTGAGGCGGACACGATGGCGATCGAGATCGAGCCGGGCGAGCCGCTGACGCATGCGTTCGAGGTCCCGGCTCCGCTCCGCCTGACGCCACGCGATGAAGTAGGCGAGCGCAAGTCGTTCCTGCTCGTTGTCCGAGCTGGCGGAGAGATCGGAGAGGTGATCGATGAACACGTCGGCGTCGCGCACTGCCCCGAGCGCCTTGGTGACGGCCTTCACGGACTGGAGCGGCTGGGCGATGTCTGCCTCGCGGTACAGCGGCGCGAAGATGGCGATGGCCTCTCGGCTGCGGCGCGACGCAACTCGCATGTCGTGCACGGCGTCCATGTCGTTGCCCGCGAGCGCCGACTCCTCGAGCTCGAACAGAGGCTGCATCTTCGTGGAGAGGACCGTGACCGCGGCGACGCCGACGGGAGTGGCAGGTCCGATGCCGTCCTGCATCTGAGCCATGAGCGATGTGCCTTTCGGTCCGGTCGAGGCCTTTCGGGACTTCCCCCTACTGTACTTGAAACCTGCAGGTTCGCACGGGCAGCTCGGCGCGGG